>CAZZVG010000001.1:0-12871 GCA_964657295.1 Iningainema sp.
GCCAGATTGATGGCCAAACCAAAAGAAGCCTCTGGAGCTAATTCTTCGCCTGCTCTTGCTTCTTCCCCAGTGACAGAGATTCCTGCGGAAGAGGTACGTGTTGGAGAATGGTTGCAGGTTCTACCATCCGAGAAAATTCCCGTTGATGGCAAGGTGGTTGAAGGGCAAACAACAGTCGATGAGTCGATGCTGACTGGAGAAGCGGTACCAGTCATCAAGCAACCAGGAGATTTGGTGACAGGGGGAACGCTAAACCAATCAGGGGCGATCGCTATCCAGGCAACTCGTACCGGAGATGACACTACTCTGGCGCAAATTCTCGCCTTGGTAGAAGCAGCACAAACCCGTAAAGCTCCCGTACAGAAATTAGCCGATACAGTAGCTGGGTATTTTACTTACGGGGTATTGACAGCTGCTTTGTTGACTTTCGGATTTTGGTACTTTGTTGCTCCTCATATATTCCACGATGTGGTCATCATGTCAAGTGGTATGCAAATGGCGCACCAAGCTCCACAAATTCATCCAGACTCCCCACTGCTGTTAAGTTTAAAGCTGGCGATCGCCGTCATGGTAGTTGCTTGTCCCTGTGCTTTAGGTCTTGCCACACCAACAGCTATTCTAGTAGGAACTGCAATCAGTGCCGAACGCGGTTTGTTAATCAAAGGCGGCGACGTTTTGGAAAGAGTACACCAGTTAGACACTGTGGTATTTGACAAAACTGGTACTCTGACGACTGGTCATCCGATTGTCACTGATTGTATCTCACTAGCGGAAAGTGGGGAGTGGGGAGTAGAGAGTAGAAAACCCCACTCCTTAATACAACTTGCCGCAGCAGTAGAAAGCGGTACGTGCCATCCCCTGGCAAAAGCGATTCAGCAGGAGGCAAATCGGCAACAGTTATCTATCCCAATTGCGACAAACTTTCACACGGAACCGGGATTCGGCGCGTCTGCCGTGGTAGAAAGTCATTTGGTACTGTTAGGAAACGAAGATTGGTTGCGCTGGCATGGAATTGAGATCACTGAAACTGCACGTTTACAGGCAACAGAACTGGCATCTGATGGAAAAACAGTTGTATGTGTTGCTGTCGGAGAAACAATCACCGGACTCATTGCGATTCAAGATACTCTAAGATCTGATGCGTCTCTAGTGGTAGACACGTTACGCTCTTTGGGTCTACGAGTCATGTTGCTTAGTGGTGATACACTTCAAGCAGCCAATTCCATCGCTAAACAATTAGGACTGGATGACACTGATGTGATGGCAGGTGTCCCCCCTGCTAAGAAAGCTGCGGCAATACAAGATCTCCAAAAAGGGGGAATTGGCAACAAGACGACTCGTCCATCGATTGTGGCAATGGTGGGAGATGGCATTAATGATGCTCCGGCTTTATCCCAAGCTGATGTAGGAATTGCTTTGCACTCTGGAACCGATGTCGCTATGGAAACGGCTGACATTGTTTTGATGCGCGATCGCTTAACTGACGTTGTGGAATCCATTGAGCTGAGCCGTGCGACCTTCAACAAAATCCGCCAGAATTTATTTTGGGCTTTTGCATACAATACACTTGGAATTCCTCTAGCTGCTGGTGTTTTATTACCTAGTGTGGGTTTTGCTCTCAGCCCATCTGGTGCTGCAGCATTAATGGCTTTTAGCTCTGTTAGTGTTGTCACAAACTCAATTTTGTTACGGCGAGAGCGCAAATCGTCCTTAAGCTATGCCTTTAGAGGTAATATTTGCGAACACAAACATTGATTTTATTATTCTCAGGTTAAACTAGGTCGGTAGTTAGCTGTGACGAAACTCATTAAAATAGTGCTGAGGAGCCTGCGCCGCGACTTCTAAGAGTTCACGGCGCAGGGTTTGCAAAGAGATGCGAACTACGTTCTGTTCCCCAACGCTCCTACGCCTGCGACGGCAACCCCGTATAGGCGCACTGTCTCCCGTTGAGGCGAGGAGCTTTATACGAACTCAATTTCTTGCCAAGGCACTTCTTTTTCGGGAAAACGGTCAAAAGCTCTTGAATTTAAACATTAGGGACAAAAAGCCTTCCTGATGACAATCTACCGGATAAATCATACAGGGGTTTTACTCAGGAAAACTCCTAGCTTCAAGTCGGTGAACCCGCCCACAGCACTGTCTGTTCAGGACTCTCAAAGACTGAGGACACCGTTCTGACTTCTCACTCTATAGATAAGTAAATTAAATGTTTACCAATTTATATCAGCATCATAGACTTTAAGTTAGAAAATGACAGCAAACGATAATCAACAAATTTTGATTAAGAAAAGTTCCAAAGATTGTAGCAATGATTTGTCAATGGCAGCACTAGTTAATGAAACCCATCTATTAATCATCGAAGACGAGCAAGGACGCAAAGAATTTCCGCTAGATCGCTCAATCTACTCTATTGGTAGAGATCGTGACTGCGATATCCGTTTAATTTCGCAGTTTGTCTCGCGTCGCCATGCCACACTAGTCAGGCAGATCCGGAAAGATAGTAGCCATAGGTATTATTATCGAATTCTTGATGGTGATGAAACAGGTAAGCCTAGTGCCAATGGTTTGATGATCAAGGGACGTAAGATGGGCGCTCATGATCTTAAGAACGAAGACGAGATTATTTTTGGTCCTCAAGTACGTGCGATCTATTACTTACTAAGAGATACTATGCGACCGGGCCAGACAGATTCTAGCGAGTATGATATTACACTAATTAACCCTGGTATGACCGAGGATATTGAAGACTGAAACTAGACAGAGTTAGCGATCTCTCCTAAGTAGGACTGCGCGACTCCTACTTAGGGAATACGGTGAGATCAAGATCTTGACACCCGAGCACGCTCTTGGGAAAGCACTGAGCTTCTTTGAGGCAAGACAAGGCTATTGACGAGGCGTACCCATCGAGAGCGAAAAAAGGAGAGAGAAGCACGAGAATTCCCATAACTTCCATCTCTGAGGATCACTATCCTGCAAGACTTTCAATCAGATGCCAATAGCGGCAATCTTCAATCGCCTGTTTAATAAATTCAAACATCTGTTGACAGTGGTTTTGCAGCTGGAGCGGCAATTCATCATTTTTAATAACCATATTCATCCGAGTTGCGGTGTCAGTGGCTGTGCTTTTATCTATCAGCGCTTCCACTGTCACTAGTTTGGAGAAAGAAACATTACCAGGAATCTCTCGCGCCATGATGTAATCGGGTGTGTAGTATTGAACATCCAAATTACAGTTTTGTAGAAGTTCTACAAGTAACGGTTGGAGATCATTCATCGGAACAGAAATAATAAATGAACATGTATAGCGAGCCATAATAGCCCCAAGCCTTGCAACACTCCGTCCATCCTATAATAGTTTACGAAGTAGGCTAAATATAGTTTACTTATGATCTAGATTCTGCCGAATCAAGAAAAACTTGACGATTAAAGGCAGTCAGTACCTATCACAGAAACATGAAAGTAGCAATTACTGGTGCAACAGGATTTGTCGGGAGTCGTTTGGTAGAACGACTACAGGGGGAGGGTATGAGAGTGCTGGTGTTGACTCGTAATACTGCCTTTGCCCAAAAGATTTTTCCATCTACAGCTTTTCCCAATGTGGAAATTGCTGCTTATACACAGAATGAACCTAGTTTTTGGTCTCAACTTGCTACTTGTGAAGGTGTTGTCAATCTTGCAGGAGAACCTATTGGCGAGGGACGTTGGACACCAGAACGCAAGCAGGAAATTCTCAACAGCCGTAAGTTAGGCACCCAAAAAATTGTTGAAGCCATACTTAAGACCAACCCTAAACCACAGGTGTTAGTTAATGCCTCTGCTATTGGTTACTACGGTACAAGTGAAACCACGGTATTTGATGAAAAGAGTCTGCCAGGGCAGGATTTTCTGGCTCAAGTCTGCCAGAATTGGGAAGCCGAAGCCCAAAAAGTTACAGATATTGGTGTGCGACTGGTTATTCTGCGATTTGGCATAGTTTTGGGGAAGGGTGGTGCCCTGGGAAAAATGATTACACCATTCAAACTCTTTGCTGGCGGGCCTATTGGTAGCGGTCAACAGTGGTTCTCGTGGATTCACTTAGAGGATGTCGTTAGTCTGATAATCCTGGCTTTGACCAAGCCGGAAATGCAAGGAGTATACAATGCTACTGCCCCTCATCCGGTCCGGATGACAGAATTGACTAAAACTATGGGGCAAGTTATGAATCGTCCCTCTTGGTTACCTGTTCCTGCTTTTGCCATTGAGGCTCTCTTGGGAGACGGTGCAATGGTGGTTTTAGAAGGTCAACAAGTTCTTCCCCAACGGACTTTAGCGGCTGGCTTTGAGTATCAATATTCTCATTTGCAACCAGCACTCGCACAAATTCTTAAATAAACCTACCATTCTCGGAATTGATAGGAAGCTTGTAAATCAAGCTTTTTTAATTCCGCGTAGCGGTACCAGTAGTTTTTTATTGGCAATTGTACCACTAACCATTACCAGTTTTCCGAAATTTTCGCTCGATCCAACTTATAATGCCACTGGCGATCGCACCAACAATGAGGATGCTGATTGCCGGGGTAAACACGGGCTGCCAAAGTTTGTACCACAAATCTAAACCCAGTGGAAATCCTGAGGTCCGACCGATGACTGCGATCACTAACCACACAAAGCCGAAGATCACTAGGAATACATCCGCTACTAAAACGTAGTTGAGCCAGCTTAATAATTTATCTTTCATAAAGGGATCATCCCCACACTACGTATTCGGCACTAACTGAACTGTATTGAGCTTTATTCGCCACTCATGAGGGTTGGCGGGTTCGGTAAGATCTCCAGATTAATCTCCATTAAACCCGCAACACCTCACTCCTCACTTTTCAAATAGCCAGCTTTTCACTTTTGCCAGACTTTGCCAATCTGGTTTTCTGCTTAAACCTTCTTCAATGCTATTTTTAACTTCCTCCTGCCATTCAGAGTTGACAAATATTAACTGTTGTGCGAAGTCAATATGTTGCCGTAACCCTTTTTGACCTGTTTCCAACATTGCTACAGCCAGATTCACCCTTGCTTGTGGATCTTGTGGATTTAACTTGACTGCTTTTTGTGCCGCCTTATGAGCAAAACTTGGTTTATCATCAAGCAGGTACAACCATGCCAAACAAGTCCAAGCCGGACTACTTTTGGGAGAGCGATCGCATACTTCTTTAAATAAAGGGATCAACTCTGAAGGTGCTTCTCCCGCCTTGTATCTTTCCAAACCTGTATCAAACAGGGATTCGACTGTTTGAGTCATAGCCAATTCGTTATAAATCGTTGATCATTCGTCATTCGTCCTTGATCATGAGACAACGACAAATGACAAAGAAAAATATTATACACCAAATGATTTACCGCAACCACAAGTTTGAGAGGCGTTAGGGTTAGTAAATTGAAAGCCACCGCCAATCATCGCATCGCTGTAATCGAGCATCAAGCCATAAAGATATAATAAGCTCTTGCGATCGCAAACGATTTTGAAGCCTTCGTAGTCAAAAACGTCATCATGAGCGGTGATTTTAGTTGCATCTTCAAAATCCATCAAGTAAGACATTCCGGAGCAACCACCTTGACGCACTCCCACCCGTAAGCACAAATCTGTACCTTGCTTCTGTTGCAATAACTTCACCTGTTGTAACGCGGAGGCGCTCAACTGAATTCCCTTTTGTATAGATTGAGTTGCTTGTGTCATCTGCTTTTCAGACTCCTTAGTAATTCTAAATATGAGTTCGTCGGGTAATGGTTTCTCTTGAATTCGCCTAAATTGCCCTAAATAACTCCAAGACTTTTTACATATATTCTAGCGATCTAAATGCTGCTCTAGGTCAAATTGTAAAGAGTCGAGCGAAAGCACACAAAGATTTTTATTCTAGAATTGAGAGATTCAGTATTTTTAGAGTTTAAACCCCAGATGCTAACCGAATCCGCGCTCGAGCTTGACTAGTAGCCGAGAGCTTTCAGCCAAGACCAGCCTTAACCCAAGCATTATACTTCATAAAAATAGCTTACGATTAATTAATTTACTCTATGACAAGTTTTAATCGCTCTACCAGCCGTCGGTTGAAGAAATTGACCCAAATTCCTTCTGTATGGGAGGGCGATCGCCGTCCATTGTCATCATCACAAACCCCAGCGGATGACTCAGAGACAAAGGGCGAATGTATTCTTTGGGTGGATGGCTCACAAGGGATTGTTCGGGGAATGGACGTAGTCGCACCAGAAACCGGTCCGGAGGCGATTGTTCGCACCTTAATGCGAGCGATCGAACATCCCCACAGTCCTGCCAAACCAGCTCGCCCTCAAAGAATTGTCGTTAGGGACAGAGAGATCCAATTTTATTTGCGCGGAGTGCTGCAAGATTTGGACATTGCAATTGACTATGCACCAGAATTACCTCTGATTGACGAGCTATTTCGTGGATTTGCGGAAATCTTAGATAGCCAAGTTCCAGATTTACCTCCGCAATATGCACAAGTTTTGCACGATAAGGCATTTGCAATTTGGCAAGCAGCTCCTTGGGAATTGTTAGAGGAACAGCAAATCTTGTCAATAGAGATTAACAAGTGGGATGTTGGTACACTTTATGCCTCGGTTGTGGGAATGCTGGAAATGGAGTATGGGGTTTTATTTTATCGTTCGGAAGATTCCTTAAGACAATTTCGAGCAACAGTTTTAAGAGATGATGAATCACAAGGACGTTTGGAAGAGGCTTTTCTCAAGCAAGATTGTCTGTTTCTTACCTTTGAGCATACTGAGGATATTGATGAAGATGACGATGACTTTGGCGAGCTTGACTTATCTGATCTGCCGTTATCGGAAATTGACCCTACTTTCGGCAATATCCATCCTTTAGAAGGGCTGCGATCTGTTTTGTATGACGAAGAAGCACTTGTCGTTTTTGTTGCCTTGGAAAGCCTTTGCCGCTTTATTCGCGATCATCGTCGCCCCCTGAGTGAAGATACTCTCCCCACCCTCAGTCGTCGTTATCGCATTTCACTCCCTCAATCAAATGAACCGAGTAAATCTGTTTCCGTCACTGTCTCCACTATGCCTGAGTTAACAGCAGAATTAGAGGAGATGGCAGACTTTGACATTCCAGAGGAAGAATCACAATCAACATACCAGTCTTTACGAGATGATTTGATCCCAGAAGATTCATTCCTCAGCTTGGGCGTAGTGTCTTGGGAAATGTTGGAGTACTTGAATAACGGGGTTATTTACCATACAGCCGGAGAATTTACACAAACTGGTGAAGGGTTGCCCGTGATTTTAATTCAAACTTCCCGTCCCAAGGCAAAGACTGTGATCGAAAATATTGAACAAGCTGGAGGAATCAAAGCAATTTGCTTTAATCCAGGTGCTGATCCCAATGATCGCAAGCACTACGACTTGGGTTTGTTGCAAACTGAAAATGGGGAACTGTTTTTATTTGGTGAATTTGAAGATGATGACCCAACACACGTAGAAGCTCGGAGAAAATGGAATCAACGGTGTAAAGATACCAAAGGATACTGTGGTTTGATCATCGCTAAAGGTCTAACAGGAACATCCCGTGGCAATCCTCAGTTGCGAGATATGATGGCTGTGTTTGAAGCGCAATGCATATCACCTAAAGACTTAGGTATCGGGACTCTTCAACTTATGTCCCAACTACAATTTGAATAATTACTGAAATTATAACCACAAAGTTCATTCTGTCAGCTAATGGTCGGGAGAGTAACGCAACGAAAGAGGAGATATTCATCGGCTAAGGCACTACTTAACTTAGCATGAGCAGACAATGGAAAATCTCTACCCCATACATGGTGGATGGTGCTGTAGACTTTAGATCACAAAGTTTACCAATCAGTCGCTATATACTTTTTGCAAACTTGATTATTTGATAATTAATTATATTTTATCTATATGTTGATGAAGTATCTATATAGCAGTTATAAATCATTCGCGAATTAGAAACTCCGCTATAGCAACTATTTACTGGCTTTCTGGTATTCATTTTTTCTCGCATACTGAACTTATACCTCGTACTTTTAGTCGGAGCATGATTGTGTTGACTATTAGGCATCCCGTTACTGAAATAAATCGCTTCGCTAGTAGACAGTAAGTGTGACGGCTGGGCATTTATTTCGATGGATAACTCTCATAGTTAATAGTATATTTTGATGAATTAGATAATTTTTATAAAAAAGTTACTCTATTTTTCACAGGATTAATTTTTATATATTTCACTTATAATTTCATATTTAACTGTTGGCTTCATGAATTTTTTATAAAACCAAAGGACACTTTTTCTAGTAATAATCTGAATAAAGATTGAGTAAAGAATAAAAAAAAGAGGAGATTCAATATACAATAAAAAAATCAACGAGCCTGTTGATAAACATGCCTGAGGTCAATCGCTCTTAGTTCAGATGAAAAAACAATTGTTTGGCAATAAGTTAAAACTCATTTTAGAAGTACAAATAAAGTATGCTCCAGAATAGATAGCCTAACAATCAACTAAAACCTGTTTAAATCTTTAGATAGAGGCAAAGTATGAATAGACAAAAAGCAACCTGAAATTGTCATAAGTAAAAGGAGAGGAAACAAGTATTTCATTATCTGCATGAAAAATGGAACACCTGTTCACAAAGCTAATTTGTAAAACCGAATCTATATAATAGATTTTCGCCATAAAGCCAATAAATTTTGTGAAGCAGAATTAGTGTAGCCTACAAAAATACAGCAGTTTTACCATTTTTGTCGGGTTTATCTCAACTAAAAAATTGAAGGGTAACCAAAGAAACTCAAGAAGTAATGCACAATAAACTATGACGCGTCATCTATCTTTGGTAGTGATAAAAATGATAGATAGGTCATGTCTTAACTAAGTAGACAACTCTTTACCATTTGTTTAAACTCCAAGGTACTGAACGCTTACGTGATAAAAGAGAAATACACAAGCTTCTACTGTAACAGCGATCAGTTTCATAAGCATGTTTCATTATACTAATGTGATATTGATTGAACTGCTATTGTCTTAGAAGCAAGTGGTTGTTGGCATTAATTACTTTTGATGACTACCAATTTGAAAAAAAGTTATTTATTTGACAGTAGGTATGTTCAAAAAATGAGTAAAATTTCATAGTTGTTTTGGATACATGCTTTCATGGAATTCCTCCTGTTTAGCTGCAAGTGTGCGCTAGTTTGGCTGTCACAAGCATAACTGTTAGATGATTCGGCTGATGTTTTATTAGAAAATGAATACTTTGACAAACAAAGATTTTTCAGTGTTGATAGCGTCGCTTGTTTCCTGACAAAAACTCTGATAATCTGATCCTTCTTACTTATGTTTGAAGTTAGATCCTTTTATGATGTTAATACACGGCGGATAGTATAAAAAAATGACTAATAAGAAATGGGCTGTAAAACGTATTACTGTGAATCTTGCTACCCAAGAAGCAGAAAAACTAGAAAAATATTGCCTGCAAACAGGTAGACCTGCAACAGATGTCATTAGGGAACTCATTCGAGGGTTACCTGTTAAGTCTGAAGAACATGGGAATGGGCATGGAAGGGATTAAGGGATGGTGCTACAAAAGGGAACCGAATGTGTCATGCGCTTCTTTTCGCTTTTCTGTTGGCAATTTGCACGAACTTTCTACTGCGATCTCATCACATCAACAGCTGACAAATAAGCATTTGATTTGGTCACTAACCCCTAGCTTATAGCTAGGGGCTTGAAAGAGGGGGATTTACCAACCCCTAAATTCAGTGAAATCAGTGTCTAGTGTATGGGTTAACAACCCAAACTGAACGAATTGAGCGTGGTAGCTCGCAATACGTCACGTCATCCGGTGCTTCCCAAGCCTATGACCTCTATATTCGTCAGTTTAAAAACACACGGTTTCTACATGTATCGGAGATTTTTTAGATGAGCAAATTCCGGCACCAACCCAGTTACAATTTGTAAAGACACTGAGAAGGATAGACGGAATCGAAAATAATGCGTATTGCAATAGTGGGTGCGGGACTAGCTGGGCTAGCAACTGCTGTAGATTTAGCTGATGCAGGCTGTGAAGTTGAGATTTTTGAGTCCCGTCCGTTTGTTGGTGGTAAAGTCAGCAGTTGGGTTGATGGCGATGGCAACCACATTGAAATGGGGTTGCACGTATTTTTTGGCTGCTACTACCAAATGTTTGACTTGATGAAGAAGGTGGAAGCGTTACAAAATTTACGCCTGAAAGAACACTCCCACACTTTCATCAATAAAGGGGAACGTATTGGTTCTCTAGATTTTCGTTTCTTTACAGGTGCGCCGTTTAATGGGTTAAAGGCATTTTTTACCACTTCTCAACTCTCGTTGCCGGATAAATTACAAAATGCGATCGCTCTTGGTACGAGTCCAGTTGTGCGTGGGTTAGTCGATTTTGATGGGGCGATGAGAAGTATTCGTAATTTGGACAAAGTTAGCTTTGCTCATTGGTTCCGCAGTCATGGTGGTAACAATGGTAGTCTCAAAAAGATGTGGAACCCTATTGCTTACGCTTTAGGATTTATAGATTGTGAGAATATGTCTGCCCGTTGTATGTTGACAATTTTCCAATTGTTTGCAACAAGAACGGAAGCTTCGATATTGCGGATGCTGGAAGGTTCCCCTGATGAATACCTGCACAAGCCGATCTTGAAATATTTAGAAGCTAGAAATACAAAAATTTACACTCGTCGCCGAGTGCGAGAAATGTTGTTTCCAAAAGTTGGGGAAGAATACCATGTCACTGGTATGGTAGTGGCAAATGGCGAGACGGAAGAAATCATCACCGCTGATGCTTATGTCGCTGCTTGCGATCTCCCTGGAATTCATCGTCTGATACCTCAGGAGTGGCGCAAATGGCCAGAGTTTGACAATATTTATAAGTTGGATACCGTGCCAGTGGCAACGGTGCAGCTGCGGTTTGATGGTTGGGTGACAGAATTGCACGATGCGAACAAGCGCAAACAGTTAGATCGTGCATCGGGAATCGATAATTTATTGTATACCTCAGATGCTGATTTTTCTTGTTTTGCCGATTTAGCTTTGACAAGCCCAGCAGACTATTATAAAGAAGGTCTTGGATCGTTGTTGCAACTGGTGTTAACACCAGGAGATCCATTTATTAAACAAAGTAATGAGGCGATCGCCCAACATGTCCTCAAGCAAGTTCATGAGTTGTTCCCGAGTTCAAGAGAACTCAACATGACCTGGTATAGTGTGGTAAAACTGGCTCAGTCTTTGTATCGCGAAGCGCCGGGTATGGATGTTTACCGTCCCCAGCAAACGACACCGATTTCTAATTTCTTTCTCGCGGGTAGTTACACCCAGCAGGACTACATCGATAGCATGGAGGGGGCGATAATTTCCGGAAGGCGTGCGGCAAAAGCAATTTTGGCAAGTATGAAGAAGTAGGGAAAATGTCGGGGACTGCTAACCTGAAGGGCTTGAAGGCAGACTAGACGCGAAGGGCGCGAAGGAAGAACAATAGAGAATGGCTGATTGGCTAGAGCATAGCGTACAGGTAGAGGTTGAGGCTCCTATAGAGTTAGTATGGAGTCTCTGGGCGGACTTGGAGCAGATGCCTCGCTGGATGAAGTGGATTGATTCTGTTAAGATTCCAAAGGACGATCCAGAGATGTCTTTATGGAAACTTAATACTGGCGGTTTGGAATTTACTTGGAAATCGCGAATTCTTAAAGTCGTGCCCCATCAAATTATCCAGTGGGAATCGATTGATGGTTTGCCGAATCGGGGAGCAATTCGCTTTTATGATCGCCACAGTAGCAGTATTGTAAAACTTACTTTTGCCTACGCTATCCCAGGCATCATTGGCAAAATTATGGATAATTTATTTTTAGGACGGGCGGTAGAATCGACTGTAAAAGCTGATTTAGAACGTTTTAGAGAATACGCTCTTAAAGCTCAATCGAATTCACCTCAGTCGGATGGAAAATGAGGAGTAGCGTCGTCACCAAAGTTAGTAAGAGTGAACCCACATCAACCACAAGATGATCTGACACTTTCCGGTGCAGGTGGTAATTGGCGAGTTATTGATGAAGTTATTGACCTAAAAGTTGTAAAACAGCAAGACGATTTATCTTGTGGACCCGCCTGCGCCGAAATGCTACTAACAGACCGTAAAATTAATATTAATCAAGATATCATTGCTTCCCAGACTGGAGTTCCGGTAGATAGTCGAACCCTTGCTAGCGTAATGAATACACTTGACCAAGAGAGTTCCCGACAGTGGTTAGGCGGTTGTCTCACCATTCCCGGAGCTACTGATTCCCAACTTTTAGACACTTTAAATAATACAGGTTCTTGGGCAGCTTTACTTAGAGAATTTAGACCAGTCGTCAAACTATCTCATGTAGTCATTATTGATGGTATTGATGATGCCAGATATATTCTAATTCGCGATCCTTGGGAAGGGACAAGATATAAAATGAGAAAAGATGACTTTCTCTATCACTGGACGACTGACGCAATTTTCTGCATAACAAAACAATGAACTTAGAAGTCCTTGCCATCGAACCAACTCTAGAAATAGGAACGTTCAATCTCTTGGTACTAGTTGGAGAAGAACAGCATAAATTTACAATGAAAGTTGAATCGTTCACAGTTGCCAATCAAGAAATTCAAGTCACAAGTGGAGACGATCATTTTTCCCAGTTCTTTAGGTTTAACCAAATAGTAGCTAGTAATGTAAGTAAGTTGGTATCGAAAGTTTACAATAATCAAGCTGTCGAATTGCCAGAAAATATCGGAGAGTTTTATTCCAGCAAATTAAAAAGTGAAGAGTTAAAAGTTAAAAGGGTATTATCGGCCGCTAGACTTTGAACT
>CAZZVG010000001.1:12881-25232 GCA_964657295.1 Iningainema sp.
GTTAAGAATTAAAAATTATTAATTTAACACTCTTAACTCCTCTACAGACGCATTTATTTGAGCCATAGACGAATATGTTAAGTAGGTCGGCACAAATAAAGCTAACTGGTAAGGGTCGTCCTTTGTCATTGGGAGCCACTGCGCCCTTGGGGATCGCCCCCGAGTCCCGCATGTGGCGGTCATGAGTAAGGGTTTCAAGGCTATTTACGTTTCGTAATATAGTTTTGTTGATTTCCACCAACTTACTTACAAGATTCCAAAAGCCTTACTGTTAATTTAAATGTTGGCAAATCTGGTTAAAGTCTAGATTGGCGAACCTACATCCGGCAAAAAAGGCATCACAGGATAAGAAAAATGTCAAATAAGCAAATTTCTGATTATTTCAATTTTCTCAATCAAGATGATATTCGCCTCAAAGATTCAAGAATCGGTATTGAAACTATCCTTTACGAGTACATAGATTGCGGCCACAGTCCAGAGGAAATTGTCCAAACTTACACCTCACTGACTTTAGAACAAGTCTATGCCACAATTCTTTATTACTTACAAAATCAAGAAACCATCAGTCAATACATGAAAAACTGGCTAGAACATGGTCATAGAATGAGAGAAGAACAGCGACTTAACCCCCCACCAGTTTCGGAAAAACTCAGGCAATTACGAGCCGAAAGAAAAGCCCTGAAACAAATACTCACTCCTAAATCTTCTTACCAAGTTGGATCACTAAACAGATGAATCGTTAACTCTTTGCGTCCTGGTGGAACGGCACTAATGCAAGCGCGAATCATATCTCCATCTTCCACTTCTACACTACAAGCGTGACAAGAACCCATCAAACAACCAGTGGGAATGAACACTCCAGCCCGATCTGCAACATCCAGCAGTGGTTCTCCCACTTTGGCTTCAACGATAATATCGTCTGGTAAAAAGCGGACGCTAATAGTCATGACAACCTGCTTTAGGACAAAAATGGTGTTAAGTCTAAATGACGTTCCACTTCAATGGCAAGGGAGTCCAAAAGATGCTCCCGTTGTTCTCGGTAATTAGCAACGCCTGTAGGTAAAGATTTTAAACCCCTCTGTTGACGCAAGCGATTTAACCAAGCACGTCGCCAAGGACCATTATCAAAAATCCCGTGGAGATAAGTACCCCAAACAGATAGACAAGAATCAACTAGCCCTAAATTAGGATCGTCAAACAGGGATTGGTACGATTGGGATTCTGTTGGTTGGGTTTCTATGCGCGATCGCCCTTGGTGGATTTCAAACCCTGTGACGGGCAAGCCCATTTGAGGGAAATGCGAGGTAACTTGGCGCTGACGGGCAATTTTTTGTCCTGTAATCACAGTTTTGATTGGTAATAACCCCAGTCCCTGATATCTGCCAGCTTGTCCTTCTATTCCCTCTGGATCGGCGATCATCTGACCTAATATTTGATACCCGCCACAGATGCCTAATACTGTGCCACCAGCGGCTGCATAATTTTGAATGGCTTCTGCCATACCACTTTTTTGCAACAAAAGCAAGTCAGGAATTGTCGTTTTTGTGCCAGGGAGAATCACTGCATCTGGATGTCCTAACTCTTGCTTCGGACTGAGATATTTCAACATCACTGTCGGTTCTGATTCTAAAGGGTCAAAGTCAGTAAAGTTAGAAATTCTCGGTAAGCGGACGACGGAGATGGTGAGTTCGGCTTGAGATTTTGGTGGTTTACGTTCTAGTAAGTCTAGAGAATCTTCTGCAGGAAACAAATATTCTAAATAAGGGATAACACCGACAACAGGGATACCAGTACGTTCTTCCAACCATTTTATCCCAGGGTCTAGGAGCGATCGCTGTCCTCGGAACTTGTTGATGACGACACCTTTAATCAACGCTCGTTCCTCTGGATCTAGTAACTCTAAAGTTCCGACGACGTGGGCAAATGCACCTCCCCGATCAATATCAACTACCAGTAAAGTCGGGGCATTTAAATATTTTGCTACCCGCATATTAGTCAAGTCACGGTGCTTGAGATTAATTTCTGCCGGACTACCAGCACCTTCACAAACAACCAAATCAAATTCTGTCCCTAAATGCTGTAACGATTCCTCAATTGCTCGCCACCCGATCTCAAAATACTGCTCGTAGTAATCCGTAGCACTCACTTTACCCACCGACTTTCCCTTGATAATGACTTGAGAAGTCATATCGCCTTGAGGCTTGAGCAAAATCGGATTCATCTCTACCCAAGGAATAACTCCTGCCGCCCAAGCTTGTACCGCTTGGGCGTAGCCAATTTCGCCACCACTGGCGGTCACATAAGCATTTAAAGCCATATTTTGACCTTTAAAAGGAGCGACTCGCCAACCACGCCGAGATAAAATGCGACAAATAGCTGCTGTTAGCAGTGATTTCCCTGCGTGGGATGTCGTCCCCACCACCATAATTGCTTTCATATAAACTATCAGTTTTTACAGATCGGGTTTTTTCAAAATCTCCAGGCCAGTTTTGTAAGACTGGGGACGACTTAGTTGTTAGTAAAAAATTTAACTAGCTACTAATAATTCTCCCATCCCTAATACTTAAAGTAGATTGGATACTGGTGGTAAATGCTTCATCAAGAGAGTCAAAGCTTCCGTATATATTGTTCCCTTTTCTTACACACTCCTAACTATTCACTTTTCAATTCTAGTCATCGGTCAAGATTATTTTGACTAGTTGAGGCTGACACGTAGATGTCAGGACATTTTATTTATCCTTTCCCCTTGTCTGTCTTCCACTAATTATTTTTCTATGGATATCTAAAACGGTAGTCTCAACCAATGAATAACAGCATTGACACAGTGATCGCTCCATGATGGAGTACGCCAAGCTTGAGAGCGGAATTTCTCTACCAACTGGTAGCCTAGAGGCGTGAGCCGAAAACTATCTGTAATTCCCTGGCCATCGACTTCTCGTCGCAGTACACCCACTTGAATCAACCACATCAAACTATTGTCTGCTCTCAATTCCGACAATGGGCTTCTGGTATAACCATGTTTAACTCCTAAATTACCAGTAATCTCACTTAATGCCACATGATGAGAGCGCATCGCTTCAAATAAACTCAGATTGAAGGGAGAACATATTAGCGATCGCTCGGCGCGATCTACAGTTGCAAGAGGATAGTGAAAAGTTTTCTGGCTTTGGGAATCAACACTAGGCATTTTATAGTTCTGATCATTGATGAGGTTGAGCAATCAATATCTTTCTTTATACTTTGTATATTATATAACTAATTGGTAGTCTGAAGCTAGGAACTAGAAGCTCTACAGTTATTTGGGAGAAGCACTTTCAGTAGTGTTAAGTCTTGTCTCTACTTTTTGGCCATGGGCGATCGCCACACAGACTACGCTACCCGTGCTCAAATTTCTCCTCATTGATCAATATCAGATTAGGCTTTCGCTCTGGTGTTTCTTCAAATAAAGATTGTAAATTATTGTAAGATTTCAGATGCACAAAGAATTTCATACAGGAAGGTTCGATTATGTCTTTAGCAGTAGGTAGCTATGCACCTGGATTTACAGTCAAAGATACTAACGGCAACACTGTCTCGTTATCTAATTTTAAAGGAAAAACCGTTGTTTTGTACTTTTACCCTAAAGATGACACCCCAGGTTGCACGAAACAAGCTTGTAGTTTTCGGGACAACATTGACCAATATGAAAGCAAAGATGTTGTCATTCTAGGAGTGAGTGCAGACGATGAAGCTTCTCACCAAGCATTCACTCAAAAATTCAATCTAAATTTTCCGCTTTTGGCTGATACTGATAAAATCCTCATCAAAGCTTATGATGTGGATGGTGGCGGTTACGCCAAGCGTGTCACTTACGTTATTGATGGCGAAGGTAAAATCATTCATGTTGACAATGCTGTCAACACTTCTACTCATGCTGGCGATATTCTAAGTAAACTAGGATTGTAGTCAGCTTTGAGCGGTCAGCTTTAACTCTGACCGCTCATAACTTTTAATTACCCACTTGGCGTATAAGTACCCGATTTTGTTGCACTTGTGGAGTCGGCTGCTGTGGACGTTGTTGAAGCAGTTGTTGCTGCTTTGCTTTAAATGCAGTTGCTGCATCGTTTAGTTCTTGACTCTGTTCACTAGCATAGTTAGGGTTAAGTTGACCAAAGTTCGCGTTATGAATTAACTGAAACACATTGAAATTACCCTGTTCAACTCCACGCGAAAACGGATCGGTTCTATTTGAAGAATCGGAGTTTTCCGGGTTAGTTGCTTGGATTGGATCAGCCAAGCTGCGCTGAGGTGTGAGAAACGAAGCAAGACTAATTCCGACAATAGC
Source organism: Iningainema sp. (assembly GCA_964657295.1). Classification (GTDB taxonomy): domain Bacteria; phylum Cyanobacteriota; class Cyanobacteriia; order Cyanobacteriales; family Nostocaceae; genus Rhizonema. Next base: position 17,206 of record CAZZVG010000001.1, read on the forward strand.
GATCGCCACAAATTGTGGAAACGGCAAAAATGTTATCTTCATAGATTATTGACCCTCTAATGTCTCCTGCCAATTATGTTTCATCTGTTAAGCGAGAGTACGTCTTAATTGGGGTTGAATACTCAATAAAGCTACAAGGGTGAACCCAAGTAACACCAGCAATGCACCCCCAAAAGTCACATCACCCCAAAAAGCGTGCATGACCATGCTATTTAATCCCCAATTACTGTGAAGATATAAATAGCGGATTGGTTCAATTGCATAGCTGAGGGGATTGAGAGTAGCTACAATTTGCAACCACTTAGGCATAAATGATAACGGAGCCAAAGCCGTGCTGGCAAATAATAGCGGTAGTGTTGTTACAAAAATTACTGCAATTAATTCAATATGACCTGGTAAAGTAAAAGCTAAACCGAGGGACAGGGCAGTTACCCCTAAAGTCAGCAGGAAAACGATCAAAGCGATCGCACTCAACCCCGTAATATCTGGTAACCCTGCGCCTAAAAACGCTGCTGCTGTCACAATTATGACTACCTGCAATAGACTTTGGCTAATAATAAAGATTGCCGAAGCCAGAACAATGGAAAATCGCGATGCTAAGGGAGCGACTAGCAAGCGATTCAAAAAGCCAAATTCTCGGTCAAACATTACGGGCAAACCCGCATTTAGCGCTCCTGTAAATGCCGTAAAAACTATGACTCCCGCACTTAAAAATTGACCGTAATTTGTCGTGTTACCGAAGATTCCTTTGGGCGCATTTTGAAATAAAGCCCCAAACAACACTAACCACATCACCGGCTGAATCATTCCGGCAATCAACGTCGAGGGACGCCGCTGCAACTGAATAAACAAACGACGTGTTAATGCTAGTGTCTCTTGCACCAATTCACCAAAAAGATTAGGCTCCGCATCAGTACTTGCTTGAGGTGATGCAACTTGCTGCCAGTTAATCTCCGATTTCGGAGGTATTACAGTATCACGCATAAAATGTTTTCGGGTGTTAGTTGTTAGTTGTTGGGTGTTAGCTGTTCACTAGAGCAATTAACCAATACCTATCTCATACTTTGCTTTTTTTCAGCCTTGAGATCGCGATTGCCGACTGCGACTAGTTCTGCGTCCATCAGCGTTTGTCCTGTTGCCGCAAGGTAAACATCATCTAGACTTGGTCGAGATTGGGCAATGCCAAATATTGGTAATCCGGACTGAGAGAGTGCCTGCTGTATAGTGATTAAGGCATCATTCTGTGGCGTCACCACCAAATTCAGAGAATTCCCTTGTGTACTATTAATAATGACTTCTTGAACAAATGGCAAAGATGTCAGTAAATCTTGAGCTTTCTGCGCTTCCTCAATTGGTGAAAACTCGCGGATTCGCAAAGTAATGCGATCGCCCCCTACCTGATCTTTCAATTCCGTTGGTGTTCCTGTGGCAATCACAATGCCGCGATCAATAATTGCCACACGATCTGCAAGCGCATCAATCTCTTCTAAATAATGACTGGTAATCAAAACCGCTGTCCCAGCTTTTCGCAATTTTCGCAAGAACTCCCATACCACAAAACGGCTTTCTATGTCAAGCCCTACTGTTGGTTCGTCTAAAACCAACACATCAGGTGCGTGAAGTAACCCTGCTGCCAAGTCCAAGCGTTTGCGCAACCCACCAGAGTATGTGCCTGTCTTTTTATCGGCATACTCCTGCAAACTGAGTAAATCGAGTACCGTTTCTATACGCTGTTTCGCAACGACCCCTTTTAGATGATAAAGCGCCGCTTGCAGTTGCAGTAGTTCGCGTCCGGTCAGTACCTTATCTAAGGCGACTTCCTGCGCAACATAGCCTAAGCGTCGTCTTGCGGCTCTAGGATTCTTTAATACAGAAATGCCAGAAACTTCTATTTTACCAGCATCTGGTGTCGTCAGAGTACATAAAACACGCAAAGTGGTTGTTTTCCCTGCTCCGTTAGGACCGAGTAAACCAAAGATTTCTCCTGGTTCTACTTTCAAGGAAACATCCTTCACGGCATCAACCGTGCCGTAGCGTTTTTGGAGGTTTTCTATTAAAACGGCGGGAGCCATGATAGGTTAATCCCTAAATATACAAATCTCAACAAAATCTATTTCTATTGTAGTTAATATCATAGCTCCCTTGAAATTAGCGAAATATTATATAGTAATTAAGCATCCAAAAGTTAAGTAGGGTAGAGGATTCTGAGGAACTTAGCTAGGTTGAGTTTATCCCTTCTATTTACCTTGCTGCTCATCCCTGAGTTTTTATTCCTTTGAATGCGAACGAATCGCACTTTGCAGGTGTTGCCGTATGCGATCGCTTGATCGCATACGAAGTAATTTATGTATAAATTTATCTAAAATAGTATAATCAACTACAATAGAATCAACAAACTTTATTCAGCTTATTGCAGTAGTCGTTTGTCAAGCTAAAATTGAGCGGTTTCCAAACCTATCACGAGGTTTTATGAGTACACTTACAGTTAACTTAAAATTACCAAGGGATTTACTTGGAGCGATCGACATCTCAGACGCACAACTAGAAGCACATATTTTGGAATTGGTAGCCTTAGAGTTATTTCGGCAAGAGCGAATCTCAACGGGTAAAGCAGCTGAGTTATTAGGAATCTCGAAGTGGGAGTTTATTCAGCTATTAGCACAGCATAACATTCCCTACTTCAGTGAGTCATCAGCAGAGTTAGCAGCAGAAGTTGCAACTGCCCAGTATTCTCCTTGTATGAATTGCTGATTATATTAAGCAATTCTATCTCCTAAAGACTAATTATATTGACTTCTTAGCATGTCAAGCCAATTATCCATCCACCAATTCAACTCGTACTCGTTTTCCAAAGACCCTGGCAGCACGATCAATAGTATCTAAGGTTACGGACGGGTTATTTGGATCTAAAAGCCGATCAAGAGATGATCTACTGGTGTTCATCTCTTTTGCCATCGCCTTTTTTGTTAGCTTCTTTTCTTCCATCCCCTGTTCTATCTGCCAAGCGATGATCCGTTTGGCAGCAATCAAATTAATTTCTTCCAGAATGCCATCTTCTTCCAAAAGATCATCGAGTGACGAACCGATATAAGGGTTGTTACTCATTTTCCCTCCAAATCCAATTTTTGTTTACGCTCTAAAGCTAAATCCAAATCTTTTTTAGGTGTTTTTTTAGCTTTTTTGATAAATCCATGAAGCAAAATCATTTCACCTTCATAGATACAAAAAAGCACACGAGCAATACCTTCAGGCAAATAGGTACGAACTTCAAATAGTCCATCACCCATTGCACGACATGTCGGCATCCCTATTGGTCACCCAAATTCCACTGTCTTAATATCAGATCCAATTAAGGCCCGTTTTTCGGGTTCTAAGTCTTTTAACCAATTACGAACTGGCTCCTTACCATTTTCATTTTGATAAAACTTTGCTGGAATTCGTTTTTGCGTCATATATCAATCTGTCTAAGGACGTATGACCAGATTTGAGCCGCATTTATGCAACTTTAGGCGACCCTGTATCTGGTATGCAAAATGAGCTAGATTTGATATTACATATATTTGTACCAAAAAAGGTACATAAATCCCATGGGATAATCACCGCTTTATCTGATTTTTTTTGTAAAAAAAGATACATAGCGAGCAACTATTGCTGAAATATTACTGTGAAGGGAGATTTTTGGATAAATACGGCTCAGTTAAGCAAATTAATCTGTTGAAGCAGGCAGAGGGAGAGAAAAAGGCTTAGACGACTATCCCCTACCTCACTTTAAAATATGTTGGTAATGACAAGATCTAAAGATAGGGGCTTGCGCCCTATGATTTCCGGTCAAGCTAAAATTGAGCGATACTTAAAGTACGGTTTGTTTGAATGAGTCGGTAAATGATCGCAATTGCTCAAATTTTATGCATTATCTCTGACACAGATAGCTATTGAATAGCAGAGTTTCTTCATACCTAACTAGAATGATAACAAGAGGAAATTAGTATAATTTTTAACGACTTAGTATTATGCCAGAGCAATTAACAATAGAAAGTGACAATTTAGATTTAAAACAACTTCTAAGAACGTTGGCGGCTGTCAAAAAAGGTGACTTTTCTGCACGTATGCCTTTAGATAGAATCGGCATGGCAGGAAAAATATCTGATACGCTCAATGATATTATTGAACAAAATGAGCGGATGGCGGCAGAACTTCAACGACTTAGTAGCGTTGTTGGTAAAGAGGGTAAAATTACCGAACGAGCCTCTTTGGGGAGTGTTGGTGGCTCTTGGTTAGCTTGCGTTGATTCTGTCAATACCCTAATTACAGATTTAGTCCAGCCCACAGCCGAAACAGCGCGTGTTATTCGGGCTGTGGCAAACGGTGACTTGTCCCAAACGATCGCACCAGAAATTGATGGCAGACCGCTGAAAGGAGAGTTTCTCCAAACGGCGGAAATGGTTAACACGATGGTGGGTCAACTGAACTCATTTGCTAGCGAGGTGACAAGGGTTGCTCGTGAAGTGGGAACCGAAGGTCAGCTGGGTGTGCAAGCCCAAGTGGGTGGAGTTGCGGGTACCTGGAAAGATTTGACCGGGGCCGTGAATATGATGGCGGGTAATCTTACTGATCAAGTCCGTAACATTGCGGAAGTCACGACTGCAGTCGCAAACGGTGATCTCTCGAAGAAAATTACTGTTAACGTTAAGGGCGAAATTTTGGAGTTAAAAAATACCATCAACACGATGGTAGATCAACTTAACTCTTTTGCATCAGAAGTGACAAGGGTTGCCCGTGAAGTGGGAACCGAAGGTAAGCTGGGTGTGCAAGCCCAAGTGAGTGGAGTTGCAGGGACTTGGAAGGATCTGACCGGGGCAGTGAATATGATGGCCGGGAACCTTACCGATCAAGTCCGCAATATTGCCGAAGTCACGACTGCAGTGGCAAACGGCGACCTCTCGAAGAAAATTACTGTTGATGTCAAAGGCGAAATTTTGGAGTTAAAGAACACCGTCAACATCATGGTGGATCAACTTAACTCTTTTGCATCAGAAGTGACAAGGGTGGCTCGTGAGGTAGGAGCAGAAGGAAACCTTGGAGGTCAAGCCCAAGTGCCAGGTGTAGCAGGAACGTGGAAAGATTTGACAGATAGTGTCAACTTTATGGCAGGAAGTTTAACTGCCCAGGTTCGTAATATTGCCGAAGTCACGACTGCAGTGGCAAATGGGGATCTCTCGAAGAAAATTACTGTTGACGTTAAAGGCGAAATTTTGGAGTTAAAAAAGACCATTAATACGATGGTGGATCAACTTAACTCCTTTGCATCGGAAGTGACGCGGGTTGCTCGTGAAGTGGGAATAGAAGGAAAATTGGGTGTGCAAGCCCAAGTGCAAGGTGTTGCCGGTACTTGGAAAGACTTGACTGATAGCGTCAATATGATGGCGGGGAATTTAACAGGACAAGTCCGTAATATTGCGGAAGTTGCCACAGCGATCGCCAATGGGGATCTCTCAAAGAAAATTACCGTCGGTGTTAAAGGTGAAATTTCGGAGTTAAAAAACACCATTAATATTATGGTGGATCAACTAAGTTCCTTCGCTTCGGAAGTGACGCGGGTCGCTCGTGAAGTGGGTTCGGAAGGAAAACTAGGTGTACAAGCTGATGTCAAAGGTGTTGCTGGAACTTGGAAAGATTTGACAGATAGTGTCAACTTTATGGCGGGAAGCCTAACCGCACAAGTTCGCAACATTGCGGAAGTGACCACTGCAGTGGCTAACGGTGACCTCTCGAAGAAAATTACTGTCGATGTTAAAGGCGAAATTTTGGAGTTAAAAAATACCATCAATATTATGGTAGATCAACTCAACTCCTTCGTGTCAGAAGTGACGCGGGTGGCGCGTGAGGTGGGAACGGAAGGGAAACTGGGCGTACAAGCAGATGTCAAAGATGTTGCCGGGAATTGGAAAGATTTGACAGATAGTGTCAACTTTATGGCAGGAAGCTTAACCGCACAAGTGCGTAATATTGCGGAAGTTACCACTGCAGTGGCTAACGGTGATCTCTCGAAAAAAATTACTGTTGACGTTAAAGGCGAAATTTTGGAGTTGAAAAACACCATCAATACAATGGTGGATCAACTGAGTTCCTTTGCATCGGAAGTGACGCGGGTAGCCCGTGAGGTGGGAACGGAAGGGAAATTAGGTGTGCAAGCAGAAGTCCGGGGAGTGGCAGGTACTTGGAAGGATCTGACTGGGGCAGTGAATATGATGGCTGGAAACCTCACCGATCAAGTCCGCAATATTGCTGAAGTTGCTACGGCGATCGCGTCTGGGGATCTTTCCAAGAAAATTACTGTCCATGTCAAAGGCGAAATTTTGGAGCTAAAAAACACCATCAACACAATGGTGGATCAGCTGAACTCTTTTGCATCGGAAGTGACGCGGGTGGCGCGTGAGGTAGGTTCGGAAGGTAAACTGGGTGCGCAAGCTGATGTCAAAGGTGTCGCTGGTACTTGGAAAGATCTCACTGACAATGTTAACTCCATGGCAGGAAATCTGACAGCACAAGTGCGGAACATTGCGGAAGTGACAAAAGCGGTGGCAAATGGCGATCTCTCGAAAACAATTACCGTTGATGTGAAAGGCGAAATTCTGGAGTTAAAAAATACCATCAACACAATGGTGGATCAGTTGAGTTCCTTCGCGTCGGAAGTGACGCGGGTGGCGCGTGAGGTGGGAACCGAAGGTAAACTCGGTGGGCAAGCGCAAGTTAAGGGTGTGGCGGGCACTTGGAAAGATCTCACCGACAACGTGAACTCGATGGCGGGAAATTTAACCGCACAAGTACGAGGTATTGCCCAAGTGGTAACGGCGGTTGCTAATGGCGATTTGAAGCGGAAATTGATGCTGAATGCCAAGGGAGAAATTGAGACTTTGGCTCTGACAATCAATGAGATGATTGACACCCTGGCAACTTTTGCTAACCAAGTGACAACTGTGGCGCGTGAGGTGGGGATTGAAGGTAAGTTAGGCGGACAAGCCGAAGTGCCGGGTGCTGCAGGAACTTGGAAAGATCTGACGGGGGCGGTGAATGATCTCGCGGCAACTCTGACTACCCAGTTGCGGGCGATCGCAGAAGTGGCAACTGCTGTGACAAAAGGGGACTTGACACGTTCAATTTCTGTTGTCGCTCAAGGTGAGGTTGCTATCCTCAAAGACAACATCAATCAGATGATTGCTAACTTGCGGGAGACAACCCAGAAAAATACCGAACAAGATTGGTTAAAAACTAACTTAGCCAAGTTTACTCGCATGCTTCAAGGTCAACGCGACCTAGAAACCGTATCTAAACTTATTCTCTCCGAATTAGCGCCATTAGTAGGAGCTTCTTGTGGTGTTTTCTACATTATGGATACGGGGGAAGATGTACCGTACTTAAAATTATTGAGTAGCTATGCTTACCGCCAACGCAAGCATTTAGCAAACCGCTTTTACTTGGGTGAAGGTTTAGTCGGACAATCCGCTTTGGAAAAAGAACGGATTTTGCTGACGGAGGTTCCTCAAGACTATATTAAGATTAGTTCTGGCTTGGGCGAAGCCGCCCCACTCAATGCCGTGGTGTTACCCGTACTTTTTGAAGAACAGGTAACGGCAGTGATTGAACTCGCTTCATTCCGGCGCTTTAGTGAAATTCATTTGACATTCTTCGATCAACTGACTGAAAGCATTGCGATCGTCGTCAACACCATTGCTTCGAGTATGCGTACTGAAGACTTACTCAAGCAATCACAGTCTTTAGCAGATGAGTTGCAAACTCAGCAACATGAACTCAGGGAAACCAATACACGTTTAGAACAACAAGCTAGAACACTCAAAGCATCAGAGGATTTGCTGAAGAAGCAACAAGAAGAGTTACAACAAACCAACGCTGAACTTGAAGAAAAAGCAGAGTTGTTAGCGTTGCAAAAAAAAGAAGTAGAGAGGAAAAATCAGGAAATAGAACAGGCGAGGCAATCGTTAGAAGAAAAAGCCGAACAACTGGCGCTA
>CAZZVG010000002.1:0-15630 GCA_964657295.1 Iningainema sp.
AAAATTCTCAAATGCTTGTCTTGAATAACTTTTGGCTTAAGTTGACACCAATGATGGCAGGAGCGCCCCTACAGGATATTTGATGTGTAGCGGAGTTTTAGTAAATTGGTATAATCCGAAAGTCCTATCTTCCGTAGTAAACCCTGGCGTTACCAAATCCCTGTTTTTGCAGATAGTTGTTCCATGCTTCTGCGTCTAAGTACTGGTTAAAAGGTCCAACTGCTACGTGAGATCCTCGGGGATAATTTCTAGCGCTTACACCGATATTAAATCCTACACTATGCCTAATCCTATCTTCTATGAAGGGTAAGTCTTGTGATTTAGCGGGAATGGCAACATAGTAAGACTTAGACGGATGCCGGACAAAATCGTTTTGAGTAGGAGGAGAGCTAATTTCCCGTCTGTTAGAGAAGCTGACCAACCGTGCATCATTTATACCATAAGACCGTAGTTCTCTAACACGCTCCTTCGCATTGGATTCTCGGCTAAAAACTCCTGCTTGAATGATGGAACGTCCTTGAAACCGCCGTATATAGGCTTCTGGTTCAATCTGATGTACTTGTTGCAGTCGGCGGAAGTTATTACTATCTACGTAAACCAAGTAGCGCCCATTTCGGTTATTTTGGGATGATGGCGCGGCTAGTTCGTCTGTGTAGCGTCTATTTCGGTTGTTTTGATATGACGGCTCTGCTTGGAAGTCTATGAATCTTTGGGGAGTTGTATAATTTTGTGGACTTGTTGGCAGTGGAGGTAATAAGTCATTACTTGAACCAGTGCCGGGAATAGGTGGAGCCGGTGGTAAATCTTGATACACAAACGGTCGTTGAGCCAGCAAAATGTCTTTTGTGTTGATTTGCCCTTTTGCTGGGGTAGGGTAGGAAATCAGAGCTAACGATCCTCCTAATATAAAAGGAATCATCGCTTTAACTGGAAAATAGCTGGGATTGGAAGAGAAAATATTCATCTTACAAGTGGTCAGCTAAAAGCTGCTATCTTAATATATAATAGGAGTTGTGCATTGACATAACTCTTATTCCATGCATTTGCAATAATTTCGATCTAATACCAATTTGTATTTGGAGAGCAGTTATCAGCTTTTAGCTGAGCGCTGATTGCTGAAAAGTATAAAAATACTCTTTCAAGAAGTCGGTATGAATCCTTTGTTGAGAGAATTACCAAATAGATTAAAATTATGTGATTCCATTGACTCACAATATTGTCAACTTGTACAGTGCGTGAGTTGTCAATAAAAAAAATCTAAAATTTAGATGGTGTTAACTTAGAGGTTAGTTGCCAAGCAATCACGGTATGAACAAAGTCGTAGTTGGTCTTTCTGGTGGCGTTGACAGTTCCACTGCCGCTGCTCTATTACACAATCAGGGCTATGAAGTCATTGGTCTCACCCTTTGGTTAATGAAAGGAAAAGGTCAGTGCTGCTCTGAGGGTATGATTGATGCGGCTTATCTCTGCGAACAGCTTGGCATTCCCCATCACGTTGTTGATATTCGGGAAGTATTTCAAACCAATATTATTGATTATCTCGTAGCGGGTTACAGTGCTGGAATTACGCCTTTGCCTTGTTCTGAGTGCAATAAGACTGTGAAATTTGGTCCAATGTTGCAATATGCTCAAGAACATTTGGGATGCGAAAAAATTGCCACAGGGCACTATGCTCGGATCATTTATGACCCAACGACTGGACGTTATCAGTTGCATCGGGCTTTTGATCGTAATAAGGATCAGTCCTACTTCCTCTATGATCTTTCCCAAGATTTATTGGCTGCCTCAGTATTTCCACTAGGAGAAATACAGAAAACAGAGACTCGCAAAATAGCTGCCGAATACGAACTAAAAACTGCTGATAAGCCAGAAAGTCAGGACTTGTGTTTGGTGGAAAGTAACGGCTCTATGAAGGCGTTTCTAGATAAGTATCTCGCCCCCAAGCAAGGGGATATTGTTGATGCTGGGGGGAAAATATTGGGAAAACATGATGGTGTCCATCACTACACGATTGGACAGCGCAAAGGGTTGGGGATTGCGGCAGCAGAACCACTGTATGTCATCGGCTTAGATGCAGTGAATAACCGAGTTATTGTGGGCGATCGCACTCTGGCAACACAGCCAGAATGTTCTGTAGCGCAAGTCAACTGGGTGTCCATTGCCGAACCATCAACCCCCATCCGTGCCGAAGCCCAAATCCGCTATCGTTCCAATCCCGCACCTGTTACAGTGATCCCCTTAGAAAACTCTCGCGTCCGCATCGTGTTTGACGAACCTCAGTTCAGCATCACTCCCGGACAAGCCGCAGTCTGGTACGATGGGGAAAAAGTGTTAGGTGGCGGGATAATTGAGTCATAGTCATGAGTCATTTGTCCAAAGTTAATGACCAATGACCAATGACCAACAACTCATGACTCCTGAACAAATTGACCAATTATTAGCCGATTGGAAAAAGAGAATCGACCTTGTGGGTCAGAACCTGATAGACTTGCATGGACTTCCAACTTACCAACGGCTTACTGGTGTATCTGGATTCCCCAAGGCAGAAATTGTGGGAGTTACCCAAGCGCGTCTGCGTCCAGCATTAGAGGCAATGAACGACTTGTTCGGGTACTTCGACTTGCTTGTGCAGACAGTCGATAAGGCAACTCAACTGCGCTCATCAATACCACGGTTTTTGGGATCGCCACAGAAACTTCAAGAAATTGAACGAATGCTTACAAAACGATCCATTCAGTTCGCTTCCACCCAAACTCCCTTAGCAGAAAGAGGACTTTTGAGTGCGGCTGAGATTACAGATGCCATCGCTCCTCAAGAGTTACTCGTGCTGATGACTAAAGCCTTTAATATCAGCAAGGAAGCAGTCTTGGCTGTTGATGAAGCTTGGTCGCGCTTGGAACCCATGCTGGATAACGCAGAAACCGAGATCCAGACGTTGCAAAAATGGGCTGACTCGCTTGGTGTCGATTCCTTAACAGAACTTGCCGACGCCATTCAAAAGATGACTTCCTGGCGCGAGAGGATTGAGAGCGATCCATTGGGAGTAAGTGTAGATTTTACTCGTGAGATTCAACCACTGATAGGGCGGGTGAAAATATCTTTAGAGCAAGTTGCTAAAGAGCAGCAACTATGGCGAGAAAATTGGCAAAGCGCACAGCAATTACAATCAAGGTTGGTAGAAGTACATCGCCAAGCAATATCTGCCTTTGAAGAGAGTACTTTAAAGGTAGTTGACCATTCAATGCTGCAAACTCCTTTGGCAAGTGAGCATATCGTTGCACTTTCTTCTTGGCTGAGTAGACTGGAAACCAAGTTTGCTGAAGGTTATATAATTCCCGTGCAAGTTGGTCTGGAAAACTGGACACTGAAAGTGAAGGAATATATTGCGGCAACTGAAAAGGCATACGCAGCAAACAAAGCACCATTGGAAACCAGAGCAGAGTTGCGCGGACGACTCGACGCTCTTAAAGCCAAGGCTCTGGCACACTTAATGGTAGAAGATGCGACTTTGGCTGATTTAGCAACTCATGCTCAACAGCTTTTGTACACCCGACCAACTTCTTTAGACAAAGCTGCTGAGTTGGTGTCTCAATACGAAAAACGCTTGAACAGCCTGCAGAAAATGAGAAGTAGGGGCGGGTTTAATTCAGATCACTTGTGAGTTGTAAAGTCTTGTTAAACCCGCCCGTACAGGAGGAGTGATAAATTACGAATTATGAATGCTAAAACAGTATTATTTACAACTCTTGTACGGGCGGGTTTGACAGTCTGCTGACCTGTGTACATTTCTTATGTACATTAAACCCACGACACAACTCTTAACTCTTATGGAAGGCGATCGCTGTAAGCATAATAAGTGTACTGGCATCATCGAAGATGGCTATTGTAATGTGTGCGGACTTGCTGACTTCAATTCGTCATTGGTTGCTGATTCCATGCGAATGGAAACGAAGCAAAGCACAAACATTACTACAGGTACTGGGTCATCTCCACTCACCAACCGTTCTAAAGGTTCGCGCCGGACAAACAACTCGTCTCGCAGAAGCACCCGCAGGCAACTTGGTGCTGGACTTGTCTCCGTGCCCGAACTTCCTTCCACCGAACCAGAAAAGGCAATCATGGCGGAGGCGAAGGTTCCCGAGAACAAACGCTTCTGTGCAAATTGTAACAATTCTCTCGCCAGGGAGAAAGGCTTTTGTCCTAAGTGCGGACAAAAGTATTCCTTTATACCCTCTCTCATCCCCGGAGATTTAGTTGCCGGACAGTATGAAGTTAAAGGTGCGATCGCCTTTGGTGGACTGGGCTGGATTTACTTGGGCTTTGATAAAACACTGTCTCGTTACGTCGTACTCAAAGGTCTGCTAAATACCGAAGATGCGGCAAGTGCAGCAGTGGCGGTGGCAGAACGTCAATTTTTAGCTGTAGTGAAACACGCCAACATTGTCGGCATTTACAACTTTGTCAACTACGGTAGCGAAGGCTTCATCGTCATGGAGTATGTCGGTGGCAAAACCTTGAGGGACATTCGCAAACAGCGAGGTCCGTTGCCAGTCACGGAGGCGATCGCCTACATTCACCGAATTTTAAGTGCTTTTGCTTACTTGCATTCCTTAGGTTTGGTGTACTGTGACTTTAAGCCGGATAACGTGATGCTTGAAGACAACGATGTCAAGTTAATCGACTTGGGCGGAGTGCGACGCATCGACGATCCGCACGGAGATATTTATGGTACTGTCGGCTACAGTGCGCCTGAAGCGAGTGAAGGACCGACGGTAGTATCAGATTTATTCACCATTGGTAGAACTCTCGCTGTTATGCTGACTAACATCAGCGGTTTTACTAAAGAACATTTACACAAGCTGCCTAGTCCTCAAGAAGAACCACTGTTTGCCGAACAAGAGTCACTATATCGGTTTTTACTTAAATCTACAGCAGAAAATCCTGACGAGCGCTTCCAGTCTGCTGATGAAATGGCAGATCAGTTACTTGGAGTGCTGCGGGAGATTGTTGCCAGGGAAACCAAGACTCCACGTCCAGCAACCAGTAACCTTTTTACTGGAGATATGCTGGCACTGATCAATAGTGGTGATTTGGGTGCCATCAAAGCCGATTATCACCAGTTGCCGATGCCGATGTTAGATCCCACAGAACCAGGTTTCAATGCGGTACTCAATGCGGGTGCCATCGCCGATACCGTAAAGCGAGTGACCAGTTTGAGACAAGTTGTCCAGCAGTTTCCCGATTCTAAGGAAGCATTGCTACGTTTGGCAAACAGCTTGATTGACGTTGGTGTTTATGATGAGGTGGAGCAGCTTTTAGGTCAAGTTGAGCAAAAAGACCCTTGGGATTGGCGAGTGCTGTGGTATAGGGGACGAAGTTTGATGGCACATGGTAAAGCTAAAGAGGCTCAAGCAGCTTTTGACCAAGTTTACTTTGATTTACCTGGAGAACTAACTCCTAAATTAGCACTTGGTTTGGCCGCTGAAGCCGCAGGTCATTTGCCAATAGCAATTCAGATGTACGACTTGGTGTCTCATACCGACCCCAGTTATACCTCAGCCACCTTCGGTTTAGCCCGTTGCTTATGCGCCACAGGAGATAGAAGCAATGCAGTGGCAGCATTAGAACGCATACCGCAAACTTCCAATTTGTATACGCGATCGCGTGTGGAAATTGCTCGGACACTTATTGATCCTTCCAGTTCCGCACCCGGTGCAAAAGAACTCAAGGAAGCTTCAACAGCAATTGAAGCACTGACTCTCAACGGTATGGATCGCTATCAATTAACGAAGCAGGTTCTAGAGACAGCTTTACATCTGGTCACTTCTCAAGCACTCGCCTCTACTTCCTCGATTTCAATTCTAGGACAACCTTTGGAGGAATTATATCTCAGAAAAGGTCTGGAAAAATCCCTGCGGGATATGGCACACCTCTCAACTGGAGATGAAAAGATTCGCCTGGTTGATGAAGCCAACCGCGTGCGTCCGAGAACTTGGGTTTGAACTACGCCGGATAGGCAACTGTAAACTAGATAAACAAACTCGTATCTACTTGAAAGAACTCAGCGATCGGATGAGCTTGAGTTTTGCTGATGCTGCGTTTGCCATTGACGATTTCAAACACATCTTCCCTAGAACCAATCACCTCAACTAATGCTTCTGGCTTGAGATCGCGAGCTTCCATTAGATGTAGTAGCATCGAATGTGGCGTGCCTTGCGGGATTGGATAATGGGTTTCTTCAAACTTCTCAATGAGCGTCACCAGGAGTTCTAAAAGTATCTCCTCTTCTGGGGTTCGATTGGGACGACGCTCTAACTCAACTGCAAGGGCGATCGCCTGCTCGTTTTCTTCCTCTGTAGCGATGGTTTTTGGCTGATACTCAGCCAGCAATTTGCCATAAGATTCACGATTAAAAGTACGGGTCATCTTTCCAGTTCTCAAGAGTTCGTTGAACTTGAGAGTTTACCCAGCAACAAGTCGGGCGAAGATTCTAATCGAGAATCTTGTGATTCAACTTTAGTTTTGTTTTCAAAGCTTGCAAACTCTTCAAATAACTCAAAGAAATGCTCTAGCGCAGTGCGTTCATCTTCTGAGTAGAAGAGAATGACTTTATCCCAGGATTGGCTGGAGGAGATGTTGAATTTTTTCTGAATCCATCCTTGGAATTCAGTAAATTTCTTTTCTTGTTCAGTCTGAGAAATGCCTAATTCACGACGAGCAAGAATGTAACCAGCTAAACAGGAGCGGAGGTTACTGATTGCGGGTTTACCCAGATACATGGAAGGTCTTTTCTTAATCTTTTGAATCAATTCGTAAAAGTTACTCATGCTCTTCCTCCTACTTAGAAATCAATTTCTGTGATTTGGAAATCTCCACCTATGTCTTTTATAGGGCAGTAGAGATTATTCATCCAATCTACTCTTGAGACTCCTTGAGGGCAATGGAGTTGTGAGGGAGAGTTCCCCCCGTCATGGCAAATACTTCGCCATTGATGTATTCGTATTTAATCGGTTGATGTTCTTCCCATTCCAGATATTCCTGGGGAGACATAGGTGGTAGGTTGGCGTTAGCAATCATGATAATTAAGTACTGTTTCTTTAATGGTGAAGAATCCTAATATTGTCATGTGAAGAATTGTTAGCTAGATTTGGAAAACAGTTACCTAGATTTGGAGTACAAAGTTAAAGTCTTTTATTACAATTGATTATCGCTTTACACTACTTCCTACTCCTCAATCACCATGCAATGTTTAAAATGTGGCACTACCGTACAAGTTGGCGATCGCTTCTGTGAAGAATGCGGCACATCTCTAATCGCAAAATCAACTGGATGTGAAAAGTGTGGTGCCCCCACAGAAGCCATCGATACTGATGGCTTTTGTTCTCACTGTGGCTTTCGGCAAGACAATCGACAGAACGAGAGGTTAGAAATTATACTTTCTCCCAATCTTGCTGGTGTAAGTGATCGCGGCTTCAGGCACCACCGTAACGAAGACTACGTTGCTTGTGCCCGAGTTGCTCATCGAAATGCTTATGTTCTCGTTGTTTGCGATGGTGTATCGAGTTCAGAATCACCTGAATTAGCAGCGAAAGCGGCTGCTGAAAGCGCATGTAGAGCACTAGCTGCTGCTGTAGAGATGCCAAATATTGTGTCTCATGATACGATGAATACAGCAATTACTGAGGCAATGAGTTCAGTGTGTGCTATCCCCTATACAAGAATTACAGGTGTAGATCCACCATCAACCACAATTGTTGCAGCTCTTGTTGTTGAGCGTACGGCTACTATTGGTTGGCTGGGTGATAGCCGCGCCTACTGGATTTCTCCCAATGGTTCACGGCAATTAACTCGCGATGATTCTTGGCTGCAAGAAGCTGTAAGCTCAGGTGAAATGAGCGAAGCCGAAGCGATAAAATCACCTCAGGCTCATGCAATTACCCGTTGGTTAGGAGTAGATGCGATTAACGTTGAACCGTCTATAGTCAACTTTCATCTCCCTGGTTTCGGATATCTACTGCTGTGTACTGATGGATTATGGAATTATACTACTAATCACACACAAATTGATACTCTTGTCAAGTCAGATGCAGATCCGGCTACAATAGCACGGAGTTTAGTGGAATTTGCTCTACAATCCGGCGGTCACGACAATATCACTGTCGCTGTCCTATCCTTTTGACGCTCTCCGCTCTAATCTAAATCTATAAAAGAAAGCAGCAGGTCTGAAGATACATGGTCTAACTGGTATAGAAAAATTAGCTTTATCTAAGTAAGAAAATCTGATGACAACCCAATTCAAAGCGGAAGTTTTCCAAAATCAATATTTACCACAGGGGACAAAAGAAGTCCATGCCATTATGACAGTTACCGCTGTTGGTGGCGAAGGCGTGACTGCCCCTTCTATGGGTAACAAAATGTTTGGGATAGTATGCGATATCTCTGGTTCAATGGGGGGTGATAAGATTCATGCAGCGAAGGATGCGATGGTTAAAATCGTGAATTTGCTGCCTGAGGACACATCTTTCTTCATCGTGACTGGAGCAAGTAAAGCCCAACTGATTTTTCCACTGTCAAAAGCGACTCCTGTAAACAAAGAACTTGCGATCGCTGCCATCAGAAAAATCTCAGCTGGCGGTGGCACTGTGATTTCTAAGTGGTTATTTGAAGCCCTAAAACAGTTCGAGAAAATGCCGAATGCTTTGCGTCAGGCATTGCTGTTGACGGATGGACAAAATGATGACTCTGATGAAAAGCACCTGAATGACGTTCTACAAGCATGTGAAGGACTTTTCCAGTGTGACTGCCGGGGTGTGGGAACTGACTGGCAGGTGAAACAGCTACAAAATATATCCGTAAAATTACTGGGAACTACCGATATTATCCCAAAAGCGGCAATGATTGAAGCTGACTTTCGGGCAATTTTAGAGAAAGCCATGAGCAAAAATGTCAGCGATGTGGCGTTGCGCCTGTGGACTCCGCAAAGTGCTCAAGTGCTTTATTGCAAGCAGGTTAGTCCCGATCTTGTAGATCTCAGTAACCGCGCCAAAGTTGTCAAAACCCAAGTTTACGACTATCCGACTGGTGCATGGGGTAAAAACGAGTCTCGCGACTACCACTTCTGTATTCAAGTACAGCCCGGTAATGTCGGCGACGAGATGTTGGCGGGTAGGGCGAGTTTAATTTATACAATAAACGGTGTGGAAACAAAAGTCGCGGAAGCTCGCATTTTGGCTATTTGGACTGACGACGATGCCAAATCGACAAAAATTGAGAGAACAGTAGCTCATTATACTGGACAAGCGGAACTCGCTCAGTCAATTCAAGAAGGGTTGGAGGCACGCGATCGCGGTTATGTCGAAGTTGCCACTGCCAAACTGGGAAAAGCAGTTCAACTTGCTCACGAATCTGGCAACGAAGCTACCGCTAAGTTATTGCGGAAAGTAGTTGAAATTGAAGATGCGGCAACTGGTACAGTGCGGCTCAAGCGAGATGTTGCCAAAGAAGACGCCATGGCATTAGAAACGCGATCGACAAAGACTACTCGCATTCCTAAGTCACAAAATCAGTAATATTCATTAATCTTATCATAAAATGTCAGTCTTAAAAAAATAGTTCGACAATCCATGTACTTGGTTTGAGGTAAAATCCCCGAAATCAGTCTAGCGTCTTGTGAAGCTAATATCATAGTCTGCCAAGATTGTTTTGACATTGGCTGGCTCTGATGGGAATATTCTCTGTTGAGAAGTGTGTCCCCAGTCTCCACGTTGGTTTACACCGCGATCTTTAAAAAAACTCAATTAGCAATGTCCATCTATCAATGTCCTAAAGGTCACACCTCAACCGAACCAGATTATTGTTCAGAATGTGGTACTAAAATTCAGGGTGTTCCAGAAATGGCATTAACTCGGAATACGCCTGTAGAGACGCGAAACCAGTTGCTTCCAGGCGGGGAACCAGAACACGGTGCTGGCTCATTGAAGGCATCTTCACAAACCCCTGTGATTTGCCCTGATTGTACAGCGCCACACGACACTCTTAACGGTGACTTCTGCGAAATTTGTGGCTACAACTTCGTCACTAGCTCACACGGCGAAATACCACCAGTTTCGCCGGGAGTAAAAAAGGACGCGGAGAATCAAGAAATTGCCGGAGTACCGCCTCTCTCTCCCTCTGCGTCTGTATCTTTGGAACTCATCGCCACCATTGATCCATCCCAGAGAAGTCCAGAAAGTCCAGAACCACCTCTTCAACAGCCTATCACCTTTAAGCTGGATCAAGAAAGTAACCTCATCGGTCGCAGCAGTCAACTAAAAGGTGTTTACCCAGAAGTGGCTCTTAATTTCGACAGCGCTGTTTCTCACCGTCATGCGCTACTCAATCGGCTAAGAGACGGAAGTTTTGTTCTCCGCGACATTGGTTCTACTAACGGCACTAAATTAAATGGAGTTGAACTGACTCCAATGGTTGACGTACCAATTAAAGAGGGTGATGAGTTTACCCTTGGACATTGGACGCGGATCGAGGTAAGAAGGAGCCTCTTTTAATTATGACTACTACAAAAACATCCACGATAGCATTGCGATCGGTACTACTGAGCAAACTAAGACTTACCACTCCTAGAGTATTATGGATAGGACTGTACGTTACTTGGGGTGCTAGTGTGCTCCTATTGATCGCGACTATTTCCGGAGTGCAAAAGCAACGCTACGCGATTAAGACTGTTGGTCAAGATTCAGCACCAAGCATCATTGTCGCTCAGCGGCTCAAGGATAGTTTAGCAGGTATGGATGCCAACGCTGTTAACGAATTACTTGTCAAGCCAGGACAAAACCCGAGAGCCATCCAAGATTATGAGGAGCGCCGCCTCGCATTTGCTGAAAGGATAATTGCTGCTGCCCAAAACATTACCTACGGCGATGCAGAACTCAAACCCATCCAAAAGATGCAACTCGCACAAGGCGAATATATAGCGAAGATTCAACAAGCGCGGGACTTTAATGAACGCGGTGATGCGAATGGAGTCTTGGATGCTTACAGACAAGCCGCCCTCATCATGGACAATACGCTTTTACCCGCAGCTGATGCATTGGATGCAGTCAACTCGACTGAACTTGAGCGCATTTATAACAAGCAGAAGTTTGCTACTGTACAAGCTTTGTTTTTCGTCATTCTCTCTAGTTTGCTGCTCCTTGGTGTACTGGTAGCACTGCAACTCTTTCTCAATCAACGGATGCGCCGGATTGTGAATCCGATGCTCTTGGCAGCGACGGCGATCGCGATTATTTTTCTCGGCTACATAATTCATGCGTTTTTCTCTGCCTCGTACCAGTTAAAAGTGGCAAAAGAGGATGCCTTTGCGTCGCTGCACGCAGTACGACAAGCCCGCGCTTTAGGCTACGGTGTCAATGCCGATCAAGGTCGCTATTTGCTTGATGTAGCATCTGCGACCAGACACCAGCAGGCTTTTTTCGACAAAGCCGCTAAGATAGTGAAAATTCCTACCGCTCAGACATTGGAGACAGTTGCAGCTGCATCAGCACAAGGTTTGAAGGTGGAGGGATTGACAGGTTACATGGCTGTTGAACTCAATAATATTACCTTTCCGGGCGAGCGAGAAGCGGCGGTGCAAAGTCTGTCTACTTTCGGCAGTTATTTGAAGCTCGACAAGCAAATCCGCCAGCTACAACAAAGTGGCAGACATCAGGAGGCGATCGCTCTGTCTACAGGTTATAATCGAGGTCAGTCTAACTGGGCGTTCGACGAATTTAAAAAAGCCAATCAAAACACCTTCGATCTCAACTTCAAAGCCTTCAACCAAGCTGTCGAACAGAGCTTTAGAGAAGTAAACGGTTTTGAAATAACTACCCCAATTGTCCTTGTCCTCATCTGTGTTTTAACACTCTTGGGATTGCTTCCACGCCTTAAGGAGTACGAGCGCTCTTAGGCGTATATATTACAGCAATTAGGGTAAATGAACTACGTCTTTTTTGTGTCACGCCAAGGCGAGCCAGCGCGCATGAGGCGTTTTCCCGCCGTAGGCGACTGGCGTTGGGGTTCCCCCCGTTGTGGCGACTGGCATCGCAAAGGCGCTAAGTTAGACGCTCATTGTCGTCTAAATAACTCAAACCCACCCCTACTGCCTTTCTATAATCTTTGCTCTATCGGTACCGATGGTTTGGTAAGTTAGATAGATAGAAAAAATGCAGTAAACGTAAAGAAGGAACTACTTTGAGTTACCATCTAGATGGCATTATACCCCACGGTGGGCAGTTGGTTAATCGGATCGCGACACCAGAACAAAGACAGGAATTTCTCTCGAAAGCCGACTTTCTGCCGCGAGTGCAACTTGATGAACGGGCAGTTTCTGATTTAGAAATGATTGCGATTGGTGGTTTTAGTCCACTTACTGGTTTTATGAACCAAGAGGATTACAATCGCGTTGTGACAGAAATGCGATTAGCTAATAATCTTGTCTGGTCAATTCCGATTACACTTCCGGTAGCAGAGGAAGTGGCAAATTCCTTGGCAGAAGGCAGTTTGCTCCGCTTGGATAATCCAGTAGGTCAGTTCATCGGGGTTTTACAACTCACTCAAAAGTACTGCTATGATAAGACTCAAGAAGCTATTAGTGTTTACTGTACAAACGATCCCAAGCATCCAGGCGTACAGGTTATCTATAAACAGGGATCAATAAATCTTGCTGGTGATGTGTGGTTGTTGCAACGCGATCCCCATCCTCAGTTTCCCAAATACCAAGTCGATCCCTTCGAGGCTCGGCAATTTTTTAAGGCAAAAGGCTGGAAAACTATTGTCGGCTTCCAAACTCGTAACCCAATCCACCGCGCTCATGAATATATTCAAAAGTGCGCGATGGAAATTGTGGATGGTTTATTCTTACATCCGTTAGTTGGGGCAACGAAAGACGATGATATTCCTGCCGATGTCCGAATGCGCTGCTATGAAATCTTGATGGAAAAATACTACCCTAATGACCGAGTGATTTTAGCAATTAATCCGTCAGCAATGCGTTATGCTGGTCCAAGAGAAGCAATTTTCCATGCCCTCATTCGCAAAAACTACGGCTGTACTCACTTTATTGTCGGCAGGGATCATGCTGGGGTAGGTAGCTACTACGGCACTTACGATGCTCAGTATATATTTAATGAGTTTCAGCCAGAAGAATTGGGCATTGTGCCAATGATGTTTGAACATGCCTTTTTCTGTATGCGCACTCAGCAAATGGCAACGAGTAAAACGAGTCCCAGTATCGCAGAGGAGCGGATTCACCTGTCGGGAACAAAAGTGCGGGAAATGCTTCGTAATGGCCAAGTACCCCCACCTGAATTTTCTCGTCCGGAGGTGGCAGCAGAGTTAGCACGAGCAATGCAAGTGCCTGTCGGCTATGAAATTTGAATGTGCCTTGCAAATGGCGACTTTGTAAAACGAGTCCCAGCATATGATTGAGGAATGCATTCACCTGTGGGGAACAAAACGGCGGGAAATGCTTCGTAACGTTTAGGTACACCCACCTGAATTTTTTCGTACCGAGGTGACAAAGTTAGCACGGGCAATGCAAGTGCTAGTAGATGCCTTCTAAAAGTTCAGTACAAATAGTATAAAATTTTGCTTTACACTACAGACCCAAGACATTTAAGCTGATAGCTGATGGACTGGGCTGGTAGCTAATTATGAAGCGAAGGACATTTTTACAAAGGTTAAGCTCCATACTCGCGGTGTTGGGTGTAACTGAAGCTGAGTGGTTGACTTTAGGAAGTCGCTATTACCAAGCTTTGGCACAACCGAGATTGCGTAAGTTAGCGTTGTTGGTAGGTGTCAATCAATATCCGCAACCAGCCCTCACTGGTTGTCTGATGGATGTGGAACTGCAAAGGGAACTTTTGATTCACCGCTTTGGTTTCCAATCATCTGATATTCTGTGCTTGACTAACGAACAAGCGACTAGGGAATCGATTGAATCAGCATTTTTGGAGCATCTTGTCAAGGTTACTGGCTCTGATGATGTGGTCGTCTTCCACTTTAGCGGCTATGGCAGTCGTGTTAAATTGGAAACATTACCTGAAATGCTCAATGCTTTAGTTCCATTTGATGCATATAAAGGCAATAGTGTCAACTACTTATTAGAGGAAACACTACAGCAAATGTTGCGATCGCTGGCGACAGATAGGATCACAGCAGTACTGGATACCAGCTACGACGCTCCAACAAATATCCAGCCCACAGGATTGCGAAGTCGCACCCGTCGAACGCCAGCAGACGGGGTTCTAGCAGCCGGGGAACTAGAATTTCAAAAGCAACTCCAGCCAAATGACGGCGTAAATCCGGTTGTGCTGCTGGCAGCTAGCTCTCAATCCCAGCAATTGGCTTCAGAGATCCAGTTTTCGGGTTTTAGTGCTGGTTTATTTACTTACGCCTTGACGCAGTACTTGTGGGAAGCCATCCCCGCGACAACAATTCAAGTCAGCCTCTCTCATGCAGCAAGTTCTGTACAACAACTGGGCAGTCAACAGCAGCCAGTATTATCGCTCGGCAAGAAAAGTCAACTTAGTCATGCCCTCAAAAGCGATATTTTTCTTCCAGACTCCACCGTTGGAGCAGAAGGAGTGGTGACAGCAACAGAAGAGGATGGCAAAACAGTACAACTGTGGTTAGCAGGAATACCTTTACAAGTCCTAGAATACTATGGTGTTAATTCCCAATTTACTGTCCTTAGCCAAGAAGGAACAACAACACCATTGGTATTGCGATCGCGTACTGGATTAACAGCAAAAGCTGTGGTTTATGGTAATAGCTCCAATTCTCCACAAGTCGGGCAACTCGTTACTGAAGCAGTGCGAGTCTTTGCCCGGAATATTAGTTTAACAGTTGCCCTCGACACCAAATTGGAAAGAATTGAGCGGGTAGATGCCACAAGTGCATTTGCCACAGTGGCTTATGCATCATCGGTAATAGCAGGGGAACAAGCAGCTGATTACCTGTTTGGTAAGTTGCCAGAAGCAAATAATAAAGACAAGACATCAACACTGGTATCTCCCAGGCGCTATGGTTTATTTACTCTTTCGAGCGAGCTGATTGCCAATACAGATGGGGTATCGGGGGAAGCCGTAAAAGTGGCAGTGCAGCGGTTATCGGCGAAACTACAAACCTTACTGGCGGCAAAGTTATGGCGATTAACAGAGAACGAAGGTTCTTCTCGCTTAGGAATTAAGGTTAGTCTAGAAGACTTAAACAGTCTCGTGCCTCGAATACTCATGCAACGAGAAACCACACGCACTCAACAGGGGGAGGAGAAAAAACTATCTCCGACAGAAAGTATTCTCACTGTCCCAATTGGCAGTAGAATACAGTACCGGGTGCAAAATACGAGTGATCGCCCTGTCTATATTATGCTATTGGGATTAAATAGTAGTAGAACTGCGATCGGGTTGTGTTCTTGGCAAAAAAACACTCTTCCCGGAAATCCCGAAGCTAAATCACTGCTATTTGATGTCGTTATTGCTCCAGGAGAAAGCCGCACAATACCACAAACCACTTCTGGTTTTGAATGGGTGGTGCAAGCACCAGCTTCTTTAAGTGAAACCCAACTCATATTTAGCACGGCTCCCTTTACCC
>CAZZVG010000002.1:15640-22593 GCA_964657295.1 Iningainema sp.
TCACAGCTTTGGAAACTGCTAAGCATCCCTCAGCAGAACAACATCGCATTCAGCCACTCATCAATCCTTTAGAAGTTGCACAAGCCGTTCTCCAAGACTTGCACAATGCCAGCACTAAGGGCGACAATAGTAACGCTGTTGAATCTTATACGTTGGATGTGAATAATTGGGCCAGTCTCAGCTTTGTTTATAAAGTCGTGTGAACGAGCAACTTCACTCCCTGAAGTATTGAGAAGCTAATTTATGTCTGCAATTGCAGGCTTTTCTAACGAACTTGGCTTCTCAATTTATGGTGGTGCAAAGTTCGCTTTAGAAGGAGTCTCGGAAGCGGTACATGGCGAAGTTGCTCCTCTGGGTATCAAGGTGACAATTGTTGAGCCAGGCCCCTTCCGCACTGATTTCATTGGGCGTTCTCTTGCTCGTGCCGAACATTCTCTGGATGCGTACAAAGAAACTGTCGGTAAGTTTCTACAATTTCTTGACAAAATTGAAGGTAGTCAGCCAGGAGATCCAGAAAAAGCGGCACAAGTCATCATCCAAGTTATTAATTCCGCAAATCCACCGTTGCGCTTGGTGCTAGGAAAATATGCGTACAATAAGTTTCGCGAGAAGATTCAGTCGTTGAGTGCTGAATTAGATGCTTGGGAGCAAGTTGCAGTAAATACGGATTTTGAGACGGTACAGAATTGAAAAATACGGCGTTGCAACTGCTATAGTCAGAAAATCTCACTTAAATCTAGAACAAAACCAGGTAATACATCTTCCCCAGAAAGACTCTGGGGAAAGTCTAGCACCTTAACAGCTTGACCGGGACGATAAATCTCGACCCGCTTATTTTGCGGATCTATCAACCATCCCAAGCGAACACCATTGTTGATATATTCCTGCATCTTATCTTGTAGCTTCTTCATGCGATCACTTGGTGAACGCAATTCCACAACAAAGTCAGGAGCTAAAGGCGGAAAAGTCTGACGCTCCTCAACCGAAAGTGATTCCCACCGCTCAAGCCGCACCCATGAAGAATCAGGAGAGCGTTCAGCACCGTTAGGTAATTGAAAACAGGTTGATGAATCAAAGCATTTTCCCTGTTTGTTCTGTTTAGTCCAACGCCTTAATTGATAGTTAATTTCCGAATTGCGTTCGCCTGTTTCTCCTCCTGTAGGTGACATGATGATTAGTTCTCCTTCTGCAGTCCGCTCAAATTTAATGTCTGGGTTAGCTTCACAGAGTTGATAAAAAGCTTCGTGTGTCAGGGGTCCCAATGGGTTAAGATTGAGGGCTAGGGCGCTCATGATCATTTTTTCGACTTTTTCATGGTGTGATCGCTGGCTGTTGTTCTTTTTTCTTTTGTAATGCCGAGCACAATCTATTCATGGCATTTACGTATGCCTGAGCGGAGGCGACGATGATATCAGTATTTGCTGCATGACCTGAATACACTCGCCCTTGATGCTGTAATCTAATGGTGACTTCTCCAATAGCATCAATACCTGCTGTTACCGATTGTACAGAAAACTCAATCAACTGGTTGGGCATATCTACCACGCGGTTGATAGCTTTGTAAACAGCATCCACTGGCCCTGTGCCGATCGCCGCATCAGTTAATTCTTCACCTTCTGGAGTCCGGAGGGTGACTGTTGCAGTGGGGCGGGAGCGATCGCCACAGGAAACTTGCACCAACTCCAAATGGAACAAATTAGGAGCTTGTTGGATTTCATCGTTCACAATTGCTTCCAAATCCCAATCAGAAATTTCTTTCTTTTTGTCCGCTACCTCTTTAAACCTGACAAATGCCTTATTCAACTCAGTTTCTGACAGTTCAAATCCCAATTCTTTCAAGCGAGTGCGGAAGGCATTTCTCCCCGAATGTTTGCCCAAGACAATGAGATTTTCTGTCAATCCAATTAATTGGGCATCCATAATTTCATAGGTGAGCTTATTTTTCAGCACCCCATCTTGGTGAATACCAGACTCGTGAGCAAAAGCATTTGCCCCGACAATGGCTTTATTTGGCTGTACCAGCATTCCTGTCAAGTTGGAAACTTGGCGCGAAGTTTTATAAATTTGTCTGGTGTCAATATTTGTCAGGGGTGCTTCCGAATCAACCGGATGTCCTAAGAATGGGTTAAAATACTGTCGTCGGACGTGCAAAGCCATTACCAATTCTTCTAAAGCGGCATTTCCTGCCCGTTCGCCAATACCATTGATCGTGCATTCTAACTGTCGTGCGCCATTTTTCACGGCTTCTAGGAAGTTAGCCACTGCCAAACCTAAATCATTATGTCCGTGAACGGAAATAATGGCTTGATCAATATTAGGAACATTTTCTTTAATGCCTTTAATTATTGCCCCAAATTCACTTGGTGTTGTATAACCAACTGTATCTGGAATGTTAACTGTTGTTGCGCCTGCAGCGATCACTTGTTCTAATACTTGGTAAAGAAATTCTGGATCGGTACGTCCGGCGTCTTCTGGAGAAAATTCTACATCCGTAGTGAAAGTTTTGGCGTAGGCTACCATTTCTGTGGCGATCGCCAGAACTTCTGCTTTTGTTTTCTTTAATTTGTACTCGAGGTGAATATTGCTTGTGGCGATAAAAGTATGAATTCTCCCTTTAGCTGCTGGTTTGATCGCTGCTGCTGCTGCTTTAATATCATCTTGCCTTGCTCTTGCCAAAGAGCAAATGATCGGTCCATTTTCTGTCCCTACCGTTGAGGCAATTTTGCTCACTGCCGCAAAATCTCCAGAACTGGTAAAGGCGAAACCAGCTTCTATCACATCTACACCCAAACGTGCCAGTTGCTTAGCAATTGTTAGCTTTTCGTCTATATTTAAGGTAGCTCCTGGACTTTGTTCGCCATCGCGAAGTGTCGTGTCAAAAATAATGATTTTTTCGGGCGTTGTCTTCATTTCCCACTCCTTGTGTAGTTTTTACTTATGATTTAAAAGTAAGCATTCAGCCGTTAGCTGTCAGCTGTCAGCGTGTATGTTAGTGCTAATCCCATATCTGAGTATTTTTATAATTCCATTTATAGCTGATTGATGAATGCTTATGCTTGAAATACCTTAAACTTTACTTTTTTACTTGTACGTTATGTAAAAAATAATTGCTTATTTTACTAACCTTCTACTTTTTCTATTCGCTCCCGTATATCGTTTAAATCTATATATCTGTCCGTGGCATTACGCAATTCTCTGGCTATCATTCCTTCCGTTGATACTACTGTAATATAAGTACTTTTTCCTCTTAATAATTCGATAGCTCTTTCAAAATCTCCATCTCCACTGAACAAAACGACTCGGTCATACTGATCTACTGTATTAAACATATCTACAACAATTTCAATATCTAAGTTGGCTTTTTGTGAATAACGACCAGAGGCATCATCATAGTATTCTTTGAGAATTTTAGTTCTAACCGTATATCCTAAACTAATGAGAGCATCTCTAAAACCTCGCTGATCTTGAGGATCTTTTAGACCTGTGTACCAAAATGCATTGATTAAGGCTGTTTCTGACTGTTCGTTTCTAAAATATTCTAAGACGCGCCTTGGATCAAAAAACCAGCCATTTTTTTGTTGAGCATAGAACATATTGTTTCCGTCTACAAAAATAGACAGACGATTCATTGGAGAACCCATAGAAAGTTACACCTAATAATATATAAAGAATTTAGATGGAACAATAGATTATAGCAATTATAAAATGTTAAATTCGATAATATCTATAAACATATTGTCATATATAGTTGTTATCTAACCTCTCTTAAAGCATAAAGTTGGCTGTCTCTCAAATGCTAAACCTTTTTCACCGTCGGCGCTATTGGATGCACCCAATCTCAAAATCTACCAATACAATAGACTAAGTAACAGGATTCCTCGCTGTATACCAGTCAAGTTTACTCCTAAAGAGGTATTTAATAAGCTTTGAGTAGGGTGTGACTTAATGCTCATATACAGCTTTTATGATGAAACGGAGGACTATGGCGATCAATGCGCTCGCTCGGCTTCAAGGAATGGACCGCAAACCTCGTCTTATGGAGTAGAGTCACAGAACATCTTCCTTGCTGGCAGAATCTTGCCGCAATATCGTATGTGTCTGTGAAACAGTAGCTCGAAAAACACTTGTCGTTTCTTGAAAAAGGAGTACATGACATTAGAATACACGAACTAGAAAATAATATACTCAAGACTTAGGACTAAGAACTCAAATCTGTTTTGGTGAGAAATATCTATATAATTTACAAAAATACAAGATTCTCATTCTAAGTCGGACTCTAAAGTTAAGAGCGTATAAAAAAAACAACGGATCATACGTAAATCATTCGGCAATATGATATGCCAAAAGAAACTATATCCAGCTTAACCAAAAAATATATCTCAGCGACTAATCGACCAGCGAGTAAACAAACAAAAACAACTGCGACAGTATCGCTACGTCAGTCAAAGCTCATGGCACGCCTGGGTCATCTGCTTGCCAGTACTTCGGTAGTGGTAGCTTCTTTACTCGCAAGTTCTAGTTCGGACTTACCTAAACTGATGGAAAGTCAGGCACAAACGGTATTTTATCTCATACGTGGAGCAGTAGCTCCTCCAGAAGACATTGTGATTTTGGCAATTGACGAACAGTCTATATCCATTCCACAGGATTACTACAGAACAGATCCGGAAAAGTATGCCAATTTAGAACCCTTGAAAGCTTTTCCCTTTAAGCGTGAGGCATATGCTAAGGTTATTGATAAGTTGATGAAAGCAGGGGCACGTTCAGTCGCTTTAGATGTAGTATTTGACGCACCAAGTACTTATGGAGAAACAGATGATCGCCGCTTGCAGCGTACATTGCGCGCGTTTGCAGGCAAAGTGACTTTAGCTGCCACCTACAATAACTCGGAAATTTACCAAGGGCAGATGAGCAAACTAAGCGAACCTCAGCCCTTATTTTGGACAAAGCCAGTATCGGTCGGCTTGGCTAATTTTCCGTTAGAGGTAGATGGCAAAATTCAAAAGTTAAGCAGTGAATTTATCAAATGGTTAGCGGACAAAGATGATGCCTTAGTCGTGGATATACCCTCATTTGATGAAGCGACTCTGAAGGCAGCTAAAGTCAATTATCTCCCACCAAAGGGCGATCAAATTTATTATTACGGACCAACAGATACGTTTAAAACGTTTTCCTTCATACAAGTCCTTGAACCAGAGAACTGGAACAGTTATTTGCAGCAAGGAAAAGTTTTCAAAAACAAAGTCGTCCTCATCGGCGCAACAGCCCAGTTGCAAAAAGATTATTTTCCAGTACCAGTTTCCCCAAGCTGGCTGTCTCCTCAGGAAATGTCAGGTGTAGAAGTTCATGCCAATGCGATCGCAACTTTAATGGAAGGTAAGGCAATCTCCCAAGCCATTGAAAATCCAACAGCGTGTGGTTTGTTTGTCTTCGGTTTAGTCGGTGCATGTGGTGTCATAGTTGCTAGAAAAAAGCGCGGGATCACAAGACTTTTCTCAAGCGTTGCCCTGGCAATCACTTGGGGAGGAATAAGTTATGTATTATTTCTCTATGGTCAGTTAATTCTGCCCACGACTGTGCCAGTGGTTGCAATCACGGCGATCGGACTGTGCTATTTGGGAACTGAAGTCGTCAGGGAAATATTAAGAAAAAGCCAATTGGTGGATGTTTTTCAGAAATATTCATCTCACCGAGTTGTCCAAGAGATTCTCAGCCAACAGGATGATCTCAAAGATCTCCTCCAGCAAAGGGAAATGGCGTTATCAGGAAAAATCTTAGAAGGACGCTACAAAATTGTCAGAGTTCTCGGTTCCGGTGGATTCAGTGAAACTTACGTTGCTGAAGATACTAAACTTCCCGGCAATCCTTTATGTGTTGTTAAACAGCTAAAACCTGCTAATACTAAATCAGAACAGTTGGCGATCGCCAGACGTTTATTTAACTCAGAAGCCGAAACACTACACAAATTGGGAACATATAACCACATCCCTCAGCTTTTAGCTTACTTTGAAGAGGAAGAAGAATTTTATTTAGTTCAGGAGTATATAGTTGGTCATCCATTGAGTCAAGAACTGCGAACAGGCAAACGCCTGCCACAGACAAAAGTTATTGAGATTTTACGAGACTTATTGCAAACATTAGCGTTTGTCCATCATAACAAAGTGATTCACCGAGATATTAAACCTAACAATATTATTCGGCGAAACTCAGATAGCAAGTTGGTACTGATTGACTTTGGTGCTGTGAAGGAAGTCACCACACAACTGCTTGATAATCCAGAACAAACTGCCTTCACCATTGGTATTGGGACTAGAGGTTATGCACCAAGCGAGCAATATTATGGGCGTCCGCAATACAGTAGTGACATCTATGCAGTCGGCATGATTGGTATTAAAGCCTTAACTGGTATAGTTCCCCATGAAATCGAAAGAGATACAAGTGGAGAGTTAAAATGGGTTGATAAGGCAGACGTCAGCGACGGTCTTGCTAAAATTCTCAGTAAAATGGTGCTGGAGGACTTCCAACAGCGATATCAATCTGCATCCCTAGCACTTGAGGCACTTAACGAATTGATAAGTTCTGAAGACACAAAATCTTTGTCCAATAACGGGTTGTTAATCAATACTTTATCTCTGGAATATGATTCTGATACTCCGACTACACCTTGGGTAGAAGTATCTGAAGAAACTTCACAATTGCCATCTTCCACATCTATCTTGCCGCCACGTTCGTAAATTATTGGCAATTTTTTTAACTTATTTCCAAAGAAGTCTCACACCTTACCTGTAAAGGTAGGTGCTGGGGTGAATTTGGGGAAAAAGCGAAACGCACCCCAATGCTGCAAAGGCTGAGAAAATTTATCTGTTGGGACAAGCAGGGGATGCAGGGCATTTTATATCCCACCTTCCGCACCCTAACTGTCACAAGTTCATTAGTACTAAACTAATTGTCGG
>CAZZVG010000003.1:0-18477 GCA_964657295.1 Iningainema sp.
CTTCCCTTCTGCCCTCTGCCCTCAGCATAGCTGCCTTGCCCGAAGGGCTGATAAACAATCCCAAATTTTCATTAGTAATTTATCTGCTCATGTATAAGGCGATGCCTGAATGTAAGCGCTCAAACATATTTCCCAACAGTATCTTTGACGCTTGTCAACCAGCTTCGGATAGTTGTTGTTGATGAAAAGTTAGCATAAACTCTGAGGTGACAATATTGTTTTATCAAAATATTTATCGTCTAATTCAGAGACTTAGATCCACTATGCAACCTAGTCGCCCTAATTAATACCTCTGAGAGCAACGTACTCATCCAACCTTGGTCGATGCCGAAGTTGAGATTCATGATGAGTCGTAGTAGACCATCAAACCAGATTAAGCCTGTACCGTTCAATCAGCATTTTCAACGTTAGTAAAAATTTTGGAAGTATTGCTCATTAAGTAGAAACAGAACTGTCGCTTCTCTCAATTATTATGGAGGAAATTGTTAGCAATGATTAGAAAAATTCTCAAAAAGATTAGAAAAATCGCTTTCAATGCATACATAAGATTCTTCAAACCAAGAGGAAGTTATGGTCAGCTACCAATAAAGCTTTTCAACTATGAAAAGCTCTATGACAAAGGAACAGGTGGTTGGTATGACACCGATACAAAAAGTATATTTTATGGAAGTGTAGAATTGGAAGTAGGGAGGTTTTATTATGCCTTTGTTCAATTGCTTCAGCCGAAGATGGTACTAGAAACAGGCGTTTTCAATGGTTATTCCACAAGTTGTATTGCCGCAGCTTTAAAGGATTTAAATAATGGTGGTCAGATCTTTGGTATAGACCCAGCTCGTTTGCCTCATATGTGGGAAAATACAGATTTAAAATCTTTGATCACATGGATTCCAACACTTTCTCAGGACGCAATTCCCTTGATTGAAGGGAAGAAGTTTGACTTATTGGTTCTGGACTCAGATCATAGCTATAAAACAGTTATGTGGGAATTAATTCATTTTGAGAAGTATCTAGAAGTGGGTGGTCATATACTTATGCACGACAGCTTGTACTTTGATGGAGTAGGAGCTGCTGTGAAGCAACTTTATAGAAATCCGAGATTTGAAGTTATTACTTTTAATTCTCCAAGAAGGCACGGTAACGATAAAAGCAGATGTCCTGGAGTGACTATTGTTAGAAAAATAGCTGAAGGTTCCCCAGCTTTAGAATTTGAGAAAGAATTTGAAAGTTGGGTAATAGGTGATGCTGAATCTACTCCTTATTTAAGGGAGCAGCAGCTCACTATTTCAACTAATTAAAAAGATCTTATGTTTTCCTGAAAAACTAAATAAAAAGTGGCACATTTTCGATGCATTTCGGTATAACCCTATTTTATACTAAGCATCGTTGTGAATTGCATGATTGCTATGCAGGCAAGTTCTTTTGATAGAATCAGTCCTACGGCTCTTTTGGTAGCCTATGCTAGACAGTTTACTGATATTCCTTATAGTCAAGAACTAGCACGACTGGTTAATGCCCAAATGATTGTAGAGCAAATACTTGGCGAGCAATCAGAACCGCCTGTTGACGTAGTGGTTGTACTTGAGGGTCGGTATAAAGCTATCAATCAAGTGATGATACAATATGAAGCAACTCAAATCCTCGAAATAGCATCTGGGTTGCTTCCACGGGGTATGGCTCTGTCTCAAAATCCTGATGTCACAGACGAAGTAGTCATTATTCAGTCATTATCCAAAACCACTTACAACCAGGGGTGGAGCTGTGGATTCACTCTTTTGAGGAAGTAATTACCAACAGCGTAGTATTTCCAACGCGCAGAGTCATGTAGGGTATAGGTTCGGCATTGCGCCAGTGGCGATCGCTCAGGTCGGGTGACAGTGAGGATATTACTTGAATTTTATTGTAATATTTTTCCTTAAAAAAAGATCTTGCGTGTGCAACCAATTCGTATAAAAATTGAGTTAGAGTAAATATCTCGTTAAATGTTTGTAAACTGTACGGTGGAGGACTGAAATGAATAAGAAATCATTGTTTTCAGGAATTGCTATTGCAACAGCAGTTCTAGGCTTGGGTATGGCAAATCCTGTTGAGGCTACTTCAACTATTGCAAAAACAGCCGAGATGTCACCTGAAGTATCTGGACATTCTCAACTACTGCAAACACCCTCGTCGGAGCTAATGGCATATCGACGTTGTTACATCAAGCGAATATACCATCAAGGATACTATAGTCGCAGATTTGGTATTGTGGGCAGAAGACAGTATCATCCTGGGTACTACACCTCAAAACGAGTGTGTAATTAGCTCCTTCATCACGAAATGTTGCTATGAGTCCAACCCAACGTGTAGTTGTCTGATCAAAAATTCGCGCTATGAGAAATTAAGAACCCCGTAAATAGGGCTTGAAACTAGGATGTAATATTGATTGCACTACGAATCTTGAATGGACATCTCCAGTTCCGGACGTAGGGGCGAACGGCCCTTCGCCCCTACCAAGGGTTTTGGCGAACGTATAATTAATTTTCGGAGATGTCTAATGGATATTTTCGGATTTTCTATAAATGAATAATAGTGCTCAAACCAGTTTAAAAAATGTTTGCAACACATGAATCAATCGTCAGGGCGAACAGCCCTGACGCTCTTTCTGGAGCGAGACGCTGACGCTCGTGCTTCGCTAACGCTGCGCTATCGGGTGACGCTCTGCGAACGCGAACAGGGCTGTCTCACCGTTTTCCCTGAAAGTGCTATCTGTCGCATTCTTTATTTCAACTTGGTATAATCTCCTTCTTTATTTTTTGGAACGAGCGAATGAGGGAATTGGTCTGTGGGACAGTATAAAAAAATAAAAAAACCCGCCACAACAATTATGAGGTGTGGTGGGTAGCCATCTTTGTGCAAGATTCCCCTAAAATTTGAAGCAACTCTGAGGGGTGATGGTAAAAGACGACATGAGAAGGAAGGAAAACTCCCTATTGGGCTGCAAAAAACATTGCCTAATTTTTTGGGGGTTTTGCGATCGCTTCTCAACTTTCCCTAGTCTATCTTCCAAATCTGTGGAAAATCTGAGTTTGGGCAACAAGCTCTCCTCGCCCAATGGAATCTCGTTAACTTAACAGGATCTTTATAAGAATGCCCGTTGAAAACCCTGTTCTTTAGGACACTTTCCTGAAAAGATTCGTGAAACACGCGCCTAAAATTAGAATGAAATAACCCTGGTTTTCAAGGTTTCAACTACGGTTATTTTGTTGTGCTTTACGTTTCCTATACAGCACACTATGTGACTGACCGTAGAACAAATAAATCAGCAGTCCCACTCCTAGCCAGACAAACAGACGCAGCCAAGTTTCTCTGGGTAGACTCACGATTAAGTACAAGCAAACGAGAATGCCCGTAAGCGGTACAAACGGCACGAGCGGACAGCGGAAGGGTCTATGTAAGCCTGGCTGAGTGTAGCGTAAGTAGAGCACACCAGCACAAACTACGATAAACGCAAACAATGTTCCAATACTGACCAGCTCGCTCAAGGTGGAAATTGGTACGCATCCGGCTAGTACACTGACAAAAACACCGAGGACTAATGTGGAAAGATGAGGAGTTCGGAACTGAGGATGAATTTTACTGAATAGGGGTGGTAGTAAACCATCGTGGGAGATACTGTAGAGGATACGTGTTTGTCCGTAAGTCAACACCAGCATGACCGAACTCAGTCCTAATATCGCTCCAATTTTTACCCCGAGCGCCAGCCATCTCAAACCAATCACGTTCACCCCGACAGCGATTGGATCTGCTACGTTCAATGACTTGTAAGGCACGATTCCAGTCAACACCATTGCAACGGCTATATACAGTAGGGTGGAGATGAAGAGTGAACCAATAATACCGATGGGCATATCTCTTTGGGGATGCTTGGCTTCTTGTGCTGCTGTGGAAACTGCATCAAACCCGATGTAGGCAAAGAAGATAACTCCAGCCCCTCTGAGAATGCCACTGAAACCATACTCACCAAATTTTCCGGTGTTGGCTGGAATAAAGGGTGTCCAGTTGGCAGAATTGATATGCCAAACCCCAAATGCCAGAAAGGCGAGAATCACGACTAATTTGACAATAACAATAATGCCGTTGAATTTAGCAGATTCGCGGATGCCAAGAATTAGCAGCAGGGTAATTACTGCCATCGCTCCTACTGCAGGAAGGTTAAACAGCGCTTGAGTCGTTGAGCCATCAGCTAACACTACATGGCTACCAGTTGCTGCTGTCAAAGTTGCAGGCAGTACAATTCCCAAGTCTTTCAAGAAGCTGACTGCGTAACCGGACCAGCCTACGGCTACGGTTGCTGCTCCCAGAGCATATTCTAACAGTAAGTCCCAGCCAATGATCCAGGCAACCAATTCGCCTAGAGTAGCGTAAGCGTAAGTATAAGCACTCCCAGATACGGGCAGTAGGGAAGCAAACTCGGCGTAACAGAGTCCGGCAAATCCACAAGTGATCCCCGCTAAGATGAAAGAGATTGTAATGGCAGGGCCAGCATATTGGGCGGCGGCTGTGCCAGTCAGCACAAAAATTCCGGCTCCGATAATACAGCCAATTCCAAGGCTAATTAGGTCGAACAAACCGAGCGCACGATTCAGTGTCTCCCCAGTAGATGCCTCAGCTTGCAATTCGTCAACAGATTTTTTTTCTAAGAAATGGCTTCTATTCATAGGACAATTTGCAATGATGAAGAGTATAGCAATTGATCACCAAGAGAGCATCATCAAGTGTAAAAAAAATGAGTAGCACCAAGCAAAAACTAGTGGTATTATGGTTTTTTAGTTGCAAAGTTGACTAGAGTTCAGGGGACGGCAATAAATGAAAATTTAAACTCTACCTCAAACGTACCACTTGTATTCGGGGAGCAATGCGAAAAAGTGAGATGGAACAGAAGTTGAGCGATCGCCTGCCGTCGAAAGTTATTCTTATTGTAGTGCCATATTAAATTGCTGTTTAGCAGTCAACTTAGTTCAGCGATCGAGAGCGTGAATTGCAGGAGCAAATGCTGGCGACGGATCTGCCACTTTAAGCGGAATAAAAATATAAGTATTTTATAGTTGCAGTGAATATATTCATTGCTGATTAGTAATGCCTGCAAGAACTTTACTGAATTGAGGCGTGATTTTGGAATATGACTTTGCCTATCCCGTGTCTGTGGTTGTAGGAGAGTTGAGTGACAGTAAGCGAAGTTAGGCACTTACCAGTAAATAAATCGACCGCCGTATGTCTGAACCCAAGCGCGAAGCGAGCCTACCAAAAGATTCTGGTAGGCTCACTTCGCGACTACGACGAGAGATCTAGTTTGAAGGCGGTCGATTTATTTTTTTGGATCTCCCTTAAGGAATCGCTTTGCACTCGTTAGGCTGAACTTGCCCAAAATCGTCAAAGTCGTAGTTGAACTTAAAAGCCAAAATTTCTCGCACACTCATAAATTCCTCACTTTTTTATGGTGAATTTAGTGTTGTATCAACTATGACTAAACATATGGTTAAGAAAAGCTGGGCTGTCAAGAGACTCACTTTAAATCTGACAACGGAAGAAACCAGGAAGCTCGAAAATTATTGCGCCAAGACTGGTAGGACAGCAACTGACGTAGTTCGAGAACTGATTAGAAGGTTGCCAGAGGAGGAAAGTGTATTAGAACGAAGACTTTTATAGAAGCCTAATTGGCCGTTGATTTGTAATAAGGAATACCATTGGGCAAAATCAGCTTGTGATCTGCCTATCTTCTGATGAACTTCAGTAGCGATGCCCTTGGCCACGGCAGTATCGCCGTATCGCTTTTGATCGTGAACGCAAGCTATAAGAATTGGTTTAGATCCCTTATTCTGGCGTCAACTTTCAAAACTTTACGACTCACGTATCATACATATGTACTGTACTATACATTTTTGGGCTTTTGAGCCATGTCCAACACTCAAAACAGTGAATATACAACCAAATCAGGGTTGTACGAAACGCCTGAAACATCAAAATTCCTTTACACACATTACGGTTAATTTGTAAGGGTACGTAATATCATGTTCGATTGAACACTTATAATAAGGCTCGTAGTTGAGGACAGTACGTCCAAGTGTTTCCAACGCCAGATACCTAGGTCGGGAAACCCTCCTTCTCCCAAGGGGAGACGCTCCGCGAACAGTACTGGCTCCTCCGAAAGAATCTGTCCGTGCGCTGTCTTCGCTCTTGACACTCAACAGAGCGCTAAAGCGCAACTACAAACCTATCTTTATATTTATAAGTCATTTGCCGAACATGATATAACTCATGATCAATAGTACCGCTACCTTGGAATTACAGCGGATTTGACAAAGAGTTGAGTAGGGGATGAGCGCCCTGACAATTTTGTGTACCTCATCTAAATGAAACCTGCTGTAAAAATTCGTTTTGGCTCTTCCCCTCAAAGGGGAGAACCCTTTGTTAATCGATTTTGAAAGTACTGACACTGGCTTGCAATTCCTGGGAAATCTCAACTGTTTTTTGAAGAGAAGAGGAAACTTGGCAAGATGCATTGTTAGTCATTTCAGATACTTTAACGATTTCTTTCATGAGAGTTGTGACTTCATTAGAGGTTTGCACTTGAGAGACTGTTTTAGTACAAATTGATTGCACTAATTCATCAATGTGTTCACAAAAAGCGAAAATTTGATTCAAACTCTCTTTGGTATCTTTAACATGATGAGTTCCTTGAACCGCCTGTATAGTGCTTAATTCCATAGTCTTTACCAATTCTCTATTTTCCATTTGAATGCCGCTGAGAATTAATTGCATTTCAAAAGTTGCGGCAATAGTCTCGGTTGCTAGCAGGGAGACTTGTTCGGCAATCATTGCAAAACCTTGAGCTTCCTCACCTGCACGCGACGCTTCTACGCTGGCGTTGATAGCTAACAAGTTAGTTTGCATCGCCATCTCGTTAACCAATGCCACAAAACGAGAAATCTGTTGTGAAGATTCTCCAAGATGCTGGATTTGTTTCGCGGTTTGTGAAATTGTTTCTCGCAAACTCAAAATATTAGCGACTGTCATATCCATTGCCGTACCTTCAGTTTCGGCAGCCTGAGAGGCAGTGCGAGCAATTGCTGCGGCTTGCGTAGCGCTTTTTGCAACTTCTTGAATTGAAAACGTCATTTGATCGACAGAATGTAGGGTATGACTGACTTTATCTGCCTGTTTGAGTGCTTTAATTGCCAGATGCGGGAGCGTTCCTGAATTTTCGGAAACGGCAATATCTACATGGGTAGTGGCAAGTTTTACAGAAGTGACAATCTCCCGCAAATTTTCCACTGTGGAATTTAAAAAGTCGGCAATGGTACCAATCGCCCCAGGCGGGACTTCAGCATGTACTGTCAGATCACCTCTAGATACTCCTTCAATATTATTGAGCAGTTGTAGCAATTGCTCTTGCATTTGTTGGTTTTGTTGACGCTGCTGTTGGTAAACGACTTCTGCTGCTAAGTGTTCTTTTTCAGCTTGCTCTAAAATATCGGCTCGTTTTAAGATCATTCCCACTTGAGTTGCCAATTGCCCCAAGAAATTAATTTCATGGGTTTGCCAAATATGAGGTGAAAAACAATAATCAGCAATTAAAAAGCCGAATACTTGGTTATCGTTGAGAATTGGTATAACCAAAAAAGCCTTGATTTGTAGTCTTTCCATCAACAGAAGTCGTTCTGGAGCAAAGCCTGCTTCATTAACATTATTGATAATGAGGATACGACCTTTTCTGTAAGCTTCGATAAATTTAACATCTATATAGGGATCTTCTATTGTCTCCATAAGAGCAATAGGCAAACCTGGAGCAACTTCTTCAGCGATAACTTGCCCACTACCACCAGGATTAAGTTGACAGATGACAACTCGATCTGCTTTAAGCCCAAGTCTAGCTTGTGTAACTGTAATGTTGAACAAATCTTCAGGCTCACGCCAAGAGTTTATTAACAACAAGGTGTTAGTCAATAACTTTAATTGCTCGGCAACGCCTGTCTGTTCTTGTCGTATACGTTGTAGGTTATCTGCCATCTGGTTAATGTGAAAACCTAAGACAGCAAGTTCATCTGAACCTTTGATCGCAATGCGGGTTTCCAGATGACCTTCACCCAATTTTTTCACAGCTATAGTCATAGCCGAAATTGGCTGTGTCAGACGGCGAGCAAGAATTACCGCGCTTCCACCGACAAAGAATGCTGTGGCAAGCACACCGATCTGCAATAACAGCAATAATTGTTGCTGTGTCGCCAATGCAGTTGTTGTAGGCGTACTCAGAACTAATTTCCAATTCAAAGAAGGTAAATCTTCTACTGTCGGCAAAGGTAGGTAGGTGACTAATTCCTCAGCATTGTTACTTTTCTTAATAAATCTACTACTTACCTGTTTTTTTGCTTGTAGTTGCTTCCATTCTGGAATCTCTTCTTGAGCATAAAGACCTTCGTGAAGCTCTGTCCCAGATAGGAAAATTTTTCCATAAGCATCGATCAAATCATAACTATCCTGGCTGGTTTTAGATGTAGCAACTGCCTTTGCTAAAGATTTTACGGGTATGGCTGTCCGAAGAATATAGATGGTTTGCTCCGTAACAAGATCTTTGACAGGAGCAACCAAGTAAATTTCAGTATCTTGTTGGCTCTTTGTTGTTAACGACTGGCTAATGTAAGGTTTGTTAGTTTTAAGTACTGCCTGAAAATAGTCCTGTTTTTTTTGGTTAGGAATGGATTCTTGTTTTGAAGAGCTAATTAGATTACCATTAATATCGAAGATAGAGATGCTTTCATCGCTAGATTGTGTATCTAAATTGTTATTCAACAAGGTTTGGAGTTTTTCGCTCTTTGTAACTTCCTTTAATTTGGTATTTCTCAGGAATGTTAGCTGAGAAAGTCTTTGAATGTTGTCATACCGACTTAGCATGAAGCCGTTTATATTATCTACCAACAAATTGGCTTTATCTTGTTTGTTGTTGATAATTTCTTTTGTTGTCGATTTACTGATTAGGTCATAAGTCAATGTGCCAATCCCCAAT
Source organism: Iningainema sp. (assembly GCA_964657295.1). GTDB lineage: Bacteria > Cyanobacteriota > Cyanobacteriia > Cyanobacteriales > Nostocaceae > Rhizonema. The sequence continues at coordinate 9,041 of CAZZVG010000003.1, forward strand.
ACTGGCAAGGTGCCAATAGTAAAAGCCAGCAAGATCGCTTTGGTGTACAAGCTTGCCTTCCTTGTATATAAAATCACGCTATTGTTACTAGAAGAATTTTGAAAGTCTCTTCTCTCCTGTATCTGATTTGTCGTTTTGGTCAAGATATTACTGATACTGCTGAGAAAAATATGACTCCTGGCAGTAATGTTTTTTTCGACATTAAATTTATTCAGCATCTAAAGATTCTCAATTACTAGGGAAACGGATTAATAAGCTTTGAAAATTTAAAGTTGTAGATGCTAACAAACTTGGACAATCAAAAACTACAGAATAACTTCTTCAAAGTTCTACTGTCACACTGATGTATAAGTAGGCATTCAGGCGTCCGCTACCAAAATAAATTGTTGAAAGCAAAGATAACGTAACTCAAGTTCTTCTGATAAGTCACGGAGGTTGATAGAATATATTTAAGGCTAAAGGCTTAGTTATATCTCACGCTTAGAAACGTTGGAATGTATGCTCGCGATGCTATGGGTACAAATAGCTTGTACATCTCGACACAAATTTTTTATGCGTTGTAAACTCTATAGCCACAACGCACATTATTTATTTATATATTTATTTATGTATTGCTCCTTCACCATAGCCGCCATTTGCCCTTGCCTTTTTTTATACTCTGAATATCAAAGTTATATAAAAAAAATGAGGAATTTATGTGGATTGTGATATAAAAAAAATGAGGAATTTATGTGGATTTTAACCGATCCCCGCAATAAATTGACGGGGATTCTGGCTGGGAGTATTTTGCTGTTCCTCAGTGTTTATTTACGTCCACTTGCTTACTTGCTGGATCGCAGTTTAATCACCATCCTAAGATTTCCGCCACCTGCTCCGCCAGTCTTAAGGGATCAAAAGGTTTAGGAATGACACCTGCGACGCTTAACTGTGCAAATTGATTTAAATCTACCGTCTGCACTTTAGCAGTTAGTAAAATAACTGGGATTTGCGTGGTATGTGGATTAGTTTGCATAGCTCTAAACAGGGCTATTCCGTCTATGTCCGGCATCATTACATCTAGCAGAATAGCATCAGGCTGTTCGGTTTCAGCTAACAGCATTCCTTCGCTGCTAGATTGAGTTGTCAGCACTTGCCAACGTCCGATGTTTTCTAAACAAGCTTTAATAACCGTACACAGGTTTTTCTCGTCATCAATTACTAAGATACACTTTGTGAACATAGATCCTTTGTGACAAATCAGGATGACACCCTATCTGCCAATAATTTATTTTATACCAGTTTAATAGCAGAGTTTTCACTTATGCCACTTTTGAAAAATAAATTACCAGCTTTCTGAGTCAGGTAAATCCCTTTTTGGTAAACAGTCTTTTCTTATAATCTCCTTAATACTTAGCACAATTGCGTGTTGACAAAAGCGGAGCTACCCGGATTGTACCCTTACTCTTGTTGGGGTTTGGGGACAGTAAAATAGAAAATACTACCTTCTCCTAACACACTTTCCACCCAAATTCTGCCACCGTGCTGTTGCACAATGCTGTGACAGATGGCTAAGCCTAAGCCCGTTCCGCCTTTACGACGGGAGTCACTCAGATCGACCTGTTGAAACCGTCCAAAAATAGTTTCTAGCTTATCATTGGGAATGCCTCTTCCTTGATCTTGAACTTTTAATAAAATTTCATCTGGTAGCTCTTCGGCACTCAGTATTACCGTACTTTCAGGGGGCGAAAATTTGATGGCATTGCTGAGCAAATTAACAAGGGTTTGAATAATTTGGTCTTGAGCTACCAGTATTTGTACTGAAGTCGGTACTATGGAGAGGGTTATGTTGCTTTCTGCTGCTAGAGGTTGCATAATTTCCACAGATTGCCGCATCAGTAGAGCCGCGTAGCTCCACTCCTTAACCAAGGTAACTTTGTTTGCTTCTAGACGCTCTAAATCAAGAATATCACTGACTAAACGTACTAGACGTTCCGTATCGCTAGCAGCGATTTCTAACATTTGTTGGGCAGATTCCGGGTTGTCTTTGAGTATCCCAGCAACGAGCAATCCTAAAGATCCGCGAATTGAGGTCAGGGGTGTTCGCAGTTCGTGGCTAACAATCGAGATAAACTCGTTTTTCATGTTTTCAATTGCTCGACTTTCCGTGATATCTTCTACTGTGCTCACATGACCCATTATTTCACCTGACTCGGAAAATAAGGGAACTGATCTGACTCGACAGAACCGGATAGTTTCGTTCCGGTGGATAAAACGAACCTCACAAAAGAATTCCTGTTTTACTACTGTTAATGCATCCCATTGAGGGAGAATAACTTGTCGATCCTCGGGATGAACAAACTGTATCCAACCGTCCCCGATCGCTTCCTCAAAAGTATATCCACAAATTGCTTGACAACAAGGATTCGTATAGATGATATTACCTTGAGCATCCGCTCTCATAATACCTACTGGCACAGACTCACTTAAAGAGCGAAACAGATTTTCGCTTCGCCGCAATGCGACTTCCACCAACTGGCGTTCTCGTAGTTCTTCCTCCAATTTCTGGTAGAGTTCTGATTGCTGAATGGCAATAGCCATTTGATTAGCTAACTGCTTAAGCAAATCTACTTCCCAGGTTTGCCAATCCCTCGGTTTACTACACTGGTGAGCAATCAGCAGTCCCCATAGAGTGTCTTGTTGGATAATGGGAACCACTAGTTTTGCCCTGACTTGAATATGAGCTAAAAAGTCTGCCAGACACGGGATGATGTCGTCTTTGTCGCGATCGCTGAGAGTGTAAACTCGTCCTTCAAGATAACGCTGCCGGCAATTTTCGGGACACGTCTCTTCGGTAAATACAAGGTTTAACATTTTACTATATTCGCCTCTAACAGCTTCGGCAATGATGCTTCCGGTACCATTGGCTCGGAATTCATAGACGACAACGCGATCGCATCCCAGCATTTTTTGCAATCTGGTAACGATGGTGTTGAGGATAACTTTCAAGTCTAGGGAATTGCGTATTTGTTGAGTTAACCTTACCATCACCCGCTCTCGTCTCAACTGCTTTTGCAGGGTTGTTTGAAAGCGTTTTAGCTCAGCAGTTCTCTGTTTTACTCGGATTTCTAACTTCTCATTGAGTTGCTGTAGGGTAGCTTCTACCTGTTTGCGTTCAGTGATGTCCTGTGCAATTCCTGTGACGCATTGGACTTGTCCAAACTCATCCAAAATAGGAAACCCCCTGTCGCGAATCCACCGCACCGTTCCATCTGGACGGATGATGCGGTACTCGTGATCAAAATTACCTTGGAATGAGTTTTCCGCATTCGTAACAGCCGCAGCTTGTATTGAATCCTTGTCATCGGGATGGATGCTATTCTTCCAATCCAGAGAATTGGCGTACAAGCTTTCCCTCTTGCGCCCCCAAATTTTTTCGTAGGCTGGACTGACATACAGCATCTTGCCCGTTTTTAAATCTCCCATCCAAAAAACATCTTGGATACTCTCTGCTAGCTGGCGAAACCGCTCCTCACTCTCTCTCAACGTCACTTCTGCCTGCTTCCGTGCAGTGGTGTCCCGCCCCACCGATACCCAGTGAGTAAATCGGCCTGTTTTATCTGCCACTGGGAAAATATTAACCTCAGCCCAGAATCGTCTACCGTCTTTGGTGTAGTTAATCCCTTCCACCCTCACTGGTTGAAAGTTTTGCCGTGCTGTGTGAATTTTATCTAAAACTATCTGGTCTGTTTTTTCACCTTCGAGAATAGATGGTGTTTTGCCTAAGATTTCCTTGGTGGTATAACCTGTCATTTGACTAAATGCGGGATTAGCGTAGACAATTTGGGGATGCATTGGATCATTTGGTTGTGCCTTGCTAATCAGTACTGCGTCATGGGTGTTGACAATGACAGATTCCAACAGACGCAGTTGTTCTTCTCTGGCTTTGCGATCGCTAATGTCCACGACAGTTCCCAGCATCCGCACTGCTTGACCTTCATCGTTATAGAAAAATTTTCCCTTAGACTCTATCCAGTGGCTACTACCATCCGACCACACTATCCGAAATTCTTGAGCATAATCATGGTGGAGACTGCGTGCCTGATGAATAGTTAAAATCACAGATTCTACTTCCGAAGGGTGAATACAATCCATAAAAGCTTCGAGAGTTCCCGGAAAAGTTCCTGGTTTAAATCCAAATAACTGCTCGTGACCTGTGGACCAAATAATTTTATTAGTCAGCCAATCCCAGTCCCAAATTCCCATTCTTCCTACCTTTAAAGCTAATGTCAGTTGCTGATTTATATGAGCAATTTCATCAGCTTTAGAAGCTAGTTCCAAAGACATGACTTTACTGAGCATTTCGCAAGCCGTACGCACTTTATAATGAACATATTTAGGTGAATAATGATAGCAGATAATAAATCCCCATAATTTTTCATCTCGAATTAATGATATTGAGAGATAAGCTGCAACACCTAGATTTTGGAGATACTCAAGATGCATTGGAGAAACGCTTCTTAAAACACTAAAGCTTTGATCTAAAAGTTGATGAGTAACTGGATTATAAATAGGAATAAGTTCTACAGGCTGATAATTAACATCAGGAATTAACTGAATTGGATTCAGGGTGTGCAATAGCTTAGCTTGGTTGGGTATGGCTGAAGATGGATACTTTAAACCTAAAAAAGGACTCAAACTTTCTAACTTATCTTCGGCTATGACTGTGCCAGTGCCTTCAGAATCAAGCTGATAAACCATCACTCGGTCAAAATCTATCATTGTGCGTACTTCCCGCACAATGACTTGACACAGATCGATCAAAGTAAATGCTTTTTGCATTTTGACTATGATCGGTTGAACTAAATGATAGAAACTCAAGAAATTATTGTTTTCTTTAGAATCAGCCTCTTCTAATTCGAGAACTATGACTCCATTTAAATGATGAAGTATGCCATAAAAGAATAGTCTGCCTTTTTTTGTGTTTATAGATAAATTAATAGGATTAATCTCTTCACATTGTTCAGATAACCTTTTTTTTAACAAACCTACTTGTCTATTATTAAATAAGTCTTTTAACTGTTTACCCAAAATATCTCGAGGCTGAATCCCCAGACGCTCCTCAGTATTATTGCTAACTTGGATGATGTTTAACTTAGGTTCTTGCAAAACCATAAGAATACCATGAGGCTGAATCAAGGCTGGGATGTGAATGGGTTCAAGATCGCAATTCGTTAAATGACTTGCTTCTAAGGGGGAAAACTCTTTTTGATTCATAGCGTGATCAGGGTAAGGAAAAAGACAAGAGGAAGCTTAACCTCATCAGCTGCTATTGAAAGTTAGTCTTCTGGCGAGATAAGTTTGCTGTGTCATGCTTCTTAAAGAGCGGGTTTTTATAAGACATCGTGGGTTTTGAATTTTTCCGTATCCGCTCTAACCTATTCAAGATCCGGGTAATGAGTTCTGATTCGACAATTGGTTTCTCCACATAGTCATCAGCCCCCACCGTATACACTTCATGCACCGTTTCTGTATCTGAACAGACAGAGAGAAATATTATGGGCAACTGACTCCAACGGGTATCATTGCGTACTGCTTGGCATAGTTCAATACCGTTAAAACCTGGCATTCTAATGTCCAAAACGAGTAAATCGGGGGTAGCAGCTTCTAATACTTGCCAAAATTGTTGGGGGTATTGCAGTGTAGTGACTCGGAATCCCCGAGGTACTAGCAATGTTTTGACATGATTTAGTACTATAGGATCGTCATCCACAACCATGACTTTAGCTTTAGTTGCAGAGTAATGGTTGAGTGCTGTCTTCACGACGGAAAGCACTTCAACAACAGTCATAGTTTTATGTAAAAAGCAATATGCTCCCAGACGTGCCGCTTCTACTCGTTGACACAATTGATTTGATGAGCTAGAAACTATGACTGGAATTTCAGGTTTCTTCTGAGTCAATTCACGAATTAGGGTTAAACCATTCTCTTGTGCGTTCGGCAAGGAGAGATTTAGTAAGATGACATCAGGGGGACGCTCATCAAGTAAGCCTCTTGCGGCTATCAAGCTTGTGGCTTCCTCTACCTGCAAGCCGCAAGAAGCCGCCTCCACTTTGATTCGTTCTCTCACCACAATGTCGTCGTCAATTATCAGTAGTCGCGCTGATGGTATAGAAGGAGTTCGGGTCACAGGTATAGTTGACTGCTGTAACATTTTTTTTAGTATTTTGACTAATTCTTCAAACTTCTCCAACTGCAACGTTATGCTTTGCCGCCCAGCTGTCAAGACTTGTAGCAACAGTTCTATTTCTCCTGCGACTTTTGAACCTTCCGGCAACCCACAATCACCCAAAGACACCACTAGGCGATGGGCTGTGTCCTGTGCTTCGGAAATCTTGTACTTATCTGGGCGGTTCTTTGATAAGTTAAAGAGAGCCTGCTCAAATAACTCTATTTGCGCTTCTAAGCGATTTTGTTTCAAATCGGACCACATTCCTGTAACCATAGCCCTGTTCCTCACCTGAGGAAGGCACTTTTCTTGAGACTGGGGGGACAAAAGGGATGAATAAAGCAGTTCTCCGTCTGCTCCCCGTTGTCCGCTTGTCACCTGATCTTCTGTCTCAAATACCTGTTGCTGCAATATTTTTTTCAACCGTTTTATTAATTTCTCTAACTTCTCCGTCCGTAGTGCCGCACTTTGTGTGATATTTTTCAAAGTTTGCAGCCACAAGTCCATTTGCCGTGCTACTTTTGAACCTTCAAGCAAGCCGTAACATCCTAAAGATCCAGCTAAGCGGTGGGCTTCTGCCTGTGCTTCGGACAGCAGTTGCAGATCTAAAGTTTCTGTTGATGAGTGTGTTAGCAGCTGCTCAAATAAATCAAACTTTTCTTTCAGACTCTCTTTATATTCCTCCCACATTGTGTTTACCACAGCCATAACCTTTGCCTCAGCTATGTGCTTTTCTGTTTGCTCCTCTTTTGGCTTTACTTTTCCTTGTCCACTTGTCGCCTTGTTCTTTTTGTTAAGCCGATAGCCAAATCCGTAAACTGTCTCAATCAAATCTGCGGTTATGCCCACGGCTTTTAGTTTTTGGCGCAAACCCTTAATTTGAGTTGTCACAGCTTCCTCCCCAGGCATTTCTGAGGATAACCAAATCCTGTCTAGCAATGCACTTCGACTAAAAATCCTAAAGGGATTTCGCAGAAAAAGCTCTAGTAAACTATACTCCTTCGGGGTAAGGTGCAGAAGCTTGCTGTCATAAGTGACTTCTCTAGTATTAAAGTTAAGGTGTAAACTTTCCCAAGTTAGTACCGTAGGTAAAACCTCCCGTCCCCGTCGCAATAATGCTCGAATTCGAGCAATTAACTCGCTCGGTTCAAAGGGCTTGATGACATAATCATCTGCTCCCGCCTCTAAGCTCATGACACGAGTTTTGGTACTATCATTTGCAGTTAGCATCAGGATAGGCATTTGATAACCCTCCAAGCGCAATTTCTGACAAAGGCTGATACCATCTAGTCGAGGAAGCATGACATCCAGCAACAGAAGGTCATAGTCGAAGGCTTTTACATATTCCAGCCCAGTCTGACCATCATTTACAGTCTCAATTTGGTAGTCATGAGCCGTGAGTGCTTTTCCCACCATTGACGCAATAGATTGATCGTCTTCTACCAACAAAATTTTCATGCAAGATTCTTCCTTGACGAGGTATTAACTCTTGCCCCTTTGAAAAGAGAGTCAAAACTAATTCTCTTAAAACTAAACTCATCTGAAAATCTCCGATACGTATAGAAACCGCGCAGTTTTAACTCGCGCCTGTTATCCGAACGCTCGTTTTAACGAGCGTCAAGCTATACGCCACGAGTTATAAGTAAGTTTCTGGCAATCTGTGGGAACAGCATTTTGAGTAAGGTTGCTTACAATCAGTCTAGAAGTTTACTTGGCACACATATACTTATGTCAAGCCCATTTAGAAGGAGAACATAACTTATTATTTACCAATGTTCCAGGTCTGAGATTGTCAACATCGACAAGAGCGAATCATGGCTCTGTCTAAAAGTGGAGCAAGCCGACGACATACGCAATTATGATCCATGACAGTGGATATAACACTTGAGTTGTATATCCATACTGTCTTACTTTTTGTAGAAGATAAACAGGAATAGTACATACGTTAGATAAAGACTTTTTAAGATCTTACCAGTGTTAAATTTTAGAGCATGCCTTGATAAAACTTCGTCACAAACATCTTTTTCCTTCACTTGTAGTGACAAACACTTGCCAATGGGTACTAAAGTGATGATTTACGCCGCAATACATGTGGCGAGTAGCAACGGCGACTGACTCACCTAATGGTACTTTGCTCATAACTACTGAAAACTCTCTCCAACGTTGTCTTGTCGATCAATCTCACGCTTGATGTAATGATAAGTGCCAATTGTTACATTTTTACCTTAATTTGAGACATGTAGTACAGACTTGAGGATTGAAAGTTTTCGGCTAAATAGTAGCTTTTAAGTCGGATTTTCCTCGATTACTACAAATTTATCAGAAAAGTTAAAAAGTAGACTAGTTAGCTGATTAAAGTTTTAGCTAAGAACCCCTTATTCGGACAAATATCAGGTTAATAAATGCTCACCAATGAACTATTCTAATGTATAAAGACATTTTGTGTAAATAAGAATGAATACGTATTTGTCATAGAGGTAGTAGTTAAATCAAGCACTTATTATGCCAAAAGGAGGATGTTGTATTTATTCAATTAGGTAGTTTGAATTGCTGATAAATAGAGTATGATCAGCGCAGGCATTACAAAAGTTTTGAGAAGTTAAAGAAAGCTATTTGTTGCTACATCGGAAACTGCTTGAGTGCGAGAGAAGAGCGGAATGCCAAAGGAAGAAGCTGTTCAGGTTTAGAGGATAGCACTAACTACTTTCCGAAGAGCGTTGAATTCTTTGAAAACCCTACATTTGCATGGACAAAAGGATTGGAAAGTATCTACACAATCCGCAATTAGAGAAGACGTTGAGTATAATTACTACAAGAAATTTGCACAAGTTGCCGATGCTACAGTTGAATAAGTAAGCCAGTCCTCCACACCGACCCTCACAGTGAGCATACATATTGATAGCTGTGATAATATGGGAAACTGCTGCATAAACCTATAAAAAGTTAATTGGATCATGGCTCTCAAGCAACTTCGCAAACAAGAGATAATTTCAAACTACCAAGTTCACGAAACGGACACAGGCTCTGCCGACGTGCAAATCGCCATGTTGACTGAGCGTATTAACCGCCTCAGCGAACATCTCCAAGCGAATAAGAAAGACCATTCTTCCCGCCGGGGTTTGTTAAAACTGATCGGTGAGCGTAAGCGTCTTTTGGCTTATATTCAGAAAGGAAGCCGAGAACACTATCAAGCTTTGATCGGTCGTCTTGGCATTCGTGGATAGGAATTAAT
>CAZZVG010000003.1:18487-22455 GCA_964657295.1 Iningainema sp.
TACCTATGTCTGCTGAATCTGAACGCGATCGCTTGCCTTTTGAACCGAACAAAAAGCGCCAAAAATCTCCACCTGCCAAGACGACTCCCGCAGCTACCAAGCAACCATCAAGAGCGTTGGATCACAAACAGCCTCCTTTTACAAAAGAAGAAATGGCAGTTCCTCGGGTTGTCAGCCAGCGGATGATCCAAAGAGTGGCTGTTTTTTCCGGTATACCCACAGCTTTGGGTATTAGCACTCTGGTTGTCAGCTATCTGCTTTTAATCTACGCCAAAATCAAACTGCCTTCTATGGCTGTGTTACTGGTGAACATGGGACTATTTGGTTTAGGGGTACTGGGGATCACCTATGGAGTTCTCTCAGCCTCTTGGGATGAAGATAGAGTCGGGGGTTGGTTGGGCTGGAAGGAGTTCACAACTAATTGGGGAAGGATGGTGGCAGTTTGGCGCGAAAGTCGGCAGAAGAATGTATGACGAACGTCGCTCCGGTATGAAATTACTACAATATTGGGTAGATTGTTAGGAAAATGTTAAAGTTTTAGTCTTCAGCTATGCTGCTATGCTAAAGGCAGCGATGAGTCACGGCACCCACTCTTTAAAGAGTGGGACTTAATTGAGGAAGCCTTGGATCTCTCACGGCGCGTCTCTTACCAGGGGCTTTGTGCCTACGAGTTAAGTTTTTGTTAATAATTCTTTACCAAATCAAGGTAGAAGTGCGTAGCTTGCCGCCGTAGGCATCGCTACTCTATGAGTCACGGTAAAATACGTTCTTCAAATCACTCGAAGCGGGGTGGAAGTCGCGCCCCTTAAAACAATAAAAATGTTGACATAATATTGAGTGGCAAAACTACTGAGCGCTATATTTTATTAGTAAACTAATAGCTCATAGCTATTGACTTTTTAACTACCAACTGTATCAACTAAGCAGGGATTAAAGCATGATTGTAGTAATGAAAGTGGGTGCGCCTGAAGCGGAAATTACTCGTATTAGTGACGAATTTCGCACTAGGGGACTAACACCAGAAAAAATTGTTGGTCAGCACAAAGTGGTGATTGGTCTTGTTGGTGAAACCGCCCTCCTAGATCCGCGACAACTTCAGGAATTTAGCCCTTGGATTGAGCAAGTGCTGCGAGTAGAAAAGCCTTACAAACGAGCAAGCCGCCAGTTCCGTCATGGAGAAGCATCTGAGGTGGTGGTTAGGACTCCCAACGGATCTGTTGTTTTTGGCGAACACCATCCCATTGTCGTGATTGCAGGTCCCTGCTCAGTGGAAAATGAGGAAATGATTGTCGAGACGGCACAGCGTGTTAAGGCAGCTGGCGCGACAATGTTGCGCGGTGGAGCCTACAAACCTCGGACTTCTCCCTACGCCTTCCAAGGACATGGCGAGAGTGCTTTGGATTTGTTGGCAAAGGCGCGGGAAGTGACTGGACTGGGTATTATTACAGAAGTCATGGACAGCAGCGACTTGGAGAGAATCGCGGACGTAGCAGATGTGATTCAGGTAGGGGCAAGGAATATGCAGAATTTCTCCCTCCTCAAAAAAGTAGGCGCTCAGTCGAAACCAGTGTTCCTTAAGCGAGGAATGTCTGCAACGATTGAGGAGTGGTTGATGGCTGCAGAATATATTTTGGCAGCAGGAAATCCGAATGTGATTTTGTGCGAGCGGGGAATTCGGACTTTTGACCAAAAATATACCCGAAATACCTTGGATCTATCGGTAGTACCCGTGCTGCGAAACCTCACTCACCTACCGATCGCCATCGATCCCAGCCACGGTACAGGTTGGTCTGCCTACGTGCCTTCAATGGCAATGGCAGCGATCGCCGCCGGCACTGACTCTTTGATGATCGAGGTTCACCCCAACCCGGCTAAAGCAATGTCTGATGGTCCCCAATCTCTCACTCCAGAGCGTTTCGACCGCTTGATGCAAGAACTAGCAGTGATGGGTCATGCCGTCAACCGTTGGCCGCAACCAGCTATTGCTTTAGCATAATCAATGAGTTATCAGTAGGGGCAGGTTTTACCGATGAATATTCAGTAGGTATATTGTCGGATCAAACCTGCCCGTACAGGAGTTATGAGAATGAAGTGAGAGAGGATATGAGTTGAAATTTGGAATTTTTCAATCTTCACTTTCTTCTAACTCATAAGCGAATTTGCAATTGTGAGGATCAGTCTATATAGTCCGTTGTTATTTTATCAATATTTTCAGTGTTATCTGCTGAAGCGACTGGACGCTGACCATCAATATTAAGTGATCTCCCTACCTTTAACTCGCTTGGGTCAATCGGACGCTTGCCATCTACGTTCAATGTTTTATCATAGGGAAGATGATTGTCGGCAATTGGGCGATCGCCATCTATTTCATAAATTTCTTGAACCCCAATATCACTCTTAGCAATTGGACGCTTACCATCTAGATCGACGGTGGTTTTCACTTCAAAAGAACTAGGGTCAATTGGACGGTGCCCATCTATGTCAAGTGTTTTGCGAACATCTTCCTGTTCTCCAGACCCCTTTTGGACAGTGATATCAGCTTTATTCTCGAGATGCTCCTCACTGTTTGTAGTGCTATCCCCAATCTCTGTATTATCCGCACTCATTTTTTAAATCCTTGTTTAACTTATAATAATCCTATCTGATTTATGAATGAAGAAAAATCTGGGAAGTCGCCGCGAGCGGTTTTTGACCGCCCCAGGAACAACAAAATCTTGCCATTTGGAACAACCAAGTGCCGTTATGTTAGCTCAAACTCAAAAGGCATTTCCACAACGCTTGGCATTTCCACTTCGATCGCACTCAGTTGGTCAAGTCTTGACCAAATTTCCTGTAACATTGGCTCTAAGCCAACTCCTGCAACCGCTGAGACTAAGAAAACGCGATCGCCACTGAGGTGACGGATCTGCTCAGCCACTGCTTCTATATCCTGATTTTCTTGACCGACAACATCCATTTTATTGATCGCTACAATTTGCGGACGATCTGTTAAACCCCGTCCATAAGCTTGTAGTTCTTGCCGAACCGTGTTGTAATCTGCGACTATATCCTCACTAGTAGCATCAATGAGATGCAGTAACACCCTTGTCCGCTCAATATGACGCAAAAAATCGTGTCCCAGCCCTACGCCTTGGGAAGCACCTTCAATTAATCCCGGAATGTCAGCGAAAACCGTGCCATCACCAGTAGGTTTGCGTACCACACCCAAATTTGGTATTAGGGTGGTAAAGGGGTAATCGGCTATTTTTGGGCGTGCTGCTGATAAAGCTGAAATCAAAGTGGATTTTCCGGCATTTGGTAGCCCGATAATGCCCACTTCTGCTAAGAGTTTCAATTCCAAACGTAATAGCCCGACTTCCCCCGGTAATCCTGGGAGGGCGTATTCTGGGGCGCGATTGCGATTGCTCAAGAAATGTTGGTTTCCTAACCCACCTTTACCACCAAGAGCAACCGTCAAACTTTGCCCAGTTTCGGTTAAATCCCCCACTAAATCGCCAGTTTCAGCGTTATAGACAACAGTACCCCGAGGCACTTCAACGATTAAATCTTTTCCATTAGCCCCGGTTCGGTTGTTTGGTCCGCCACGACCACCATTTTCTGCCTTGAAAAGATGGTTGTATCTAAAGTCAAGTAAAGTTTGCAAGTCTTCGACAACAATGAAGATAACCGAACCGCCTCGCCCTCCATTACCACCAGAGGGCCCTCCTGCTGGTACGTACTTCTCCCGACGGAAAGCGACAATCCCATCGCCTCCGTTACCTGCTTCCACTTCAATTTTTGCTTGGTCAATAAATTGCATAGTTTATTTGTTAGTTGTTGGTTGCCCACACTAAATATTAACCAATAACCACTAGCTCATGTCTCCTTCCAATAAGGTAATATCCCGAAGCATTGGGACACTGGGAAGGAATAATTTGACCGAACAAGGCAAAAGTTAAAAGTTAAAAGGCAAAAGAAAGAAAAAGAAA
>CAZZVG010000004.1:0-21657 GCA_964657295.1 Iningainema sp.
TTGAACACGCTCATTAAAATAGAATCCCTACCTTCTTAAGGTAGGGTTGTTCAATTATCCTCCTCCTACAATTGTGACTACTTCTAGGCGATCGCCTTGATGTACTTTTGTCTCATTCCAAAACTGGCGGTGTAAAATTTCGCCATTATACTCCACTGCTACCAAGCGCGGATGGAAACCCAGTTGTTGCAGCAAGTCAGGTAAAGGAGTTTGGGATGAACAGCTTTGTGTTTCCCCATTCACAACAAGTGTAATCCGATCAGACATAAGACTTGCTTGGTTCTAATTTGATTCTGTTGAGTTGCGAGAGAAAATATTGTGTCACTAGAGTCGGCTGTTCGGCTTGCACGATGCTTCTGACTACTGCCACACGATTTGCTCCAGCATCAATGACATCATTGATATTCTGGGGATCGATTCCCCCGATGGCAAACCAAGGTATCGGACAATTTTTAGCTGCATAGCGAACGTATTCTAAACCAGTTGCTGCCTTACCTACTTTTGTAGGAGTTTCATGAATTGGTCCCACACCAATGTAATCTGCACCTTCAGCAATGGCCTGTTGCATTTCTTGGGAATTTGTGGTAGAGCGCCCAATCAAGCGATGAAAACCGAGTAATTGTCGGGCAGTGGCAATGGGCATATCATGTTGTCCTAGATGCACTCCATCAGCATCTACCGCTAAAGCCAAATCGACTCGATCATTGATAATGAAAATAGCGCCGTAGGCGTGGCAGAGTTGCCGGAGTTTTTTCGCTTGTTCTAAGCGAAAAACATCATCAGCAGTTTTCTCGCGGTACTGGAGGAGTGTTAAGCCACCTTTTAGGGCGGATTCAACAATTTCTAACAACTTTTCGTCAGGGGAGGTGACAAGATACAAATGCGATCGCAACAGAAGTTGCTGCCGTTGATAACCCAATAATTGACTTTCTAGGTTATAAACTCGATATCGCATCTGCTTAAAAGCTTTCCCCATATTTGGGTTGTAAAGCTTGCTGTATTCTTCCAATACCCTCATAGCTTCTTGTACGCGACAGAAGTTAGCTTGTAACAACGCCTTAATACTAGTGCGTTGTTCTTCTTGAGGATGAGTTAATTCAGTCCCCGGATCGCCCTGAGTATTCCGTGCCGCCCGTAGTTCCGCAGTATGCCAGATGGCTAGTTCTTGCCGTTCTTGTTTGCATTGAAGAGCCAACTGGGCATTGTTTAAACCAAAGCGACACCATTCCTCAATAATTCGCAACCCTTCACGGGCGCGATCCAAGTTAGCGTCTAAAATGCGGTAAACAACTTGCTGTACTTGCTCTTTTTGGCTGTATGGCTCGACCATTACAACAACCCCATTATTGCTTCCATCGTAACAGTCAGCCTGTTTCATATTGGCAATGTTCTTCGCATCTCATAGATTCTTTATTAAATTATTTTGTTATAACTTAGGCAAAAGTTACCAAACAATGTATCTAACTAACCCCTGATGTCGTCCGAACCGTCGAGGTTCCGTCATCATTGTATCAAAACCATTCCGCATTGCTATGCGTGAATGAGACGACGGAGATCAGCGAGCGTTTCTAAAAGTCTAAAAATTCCTAGTTGGTTAAAGGAGTGTCATAAAGGTGATTCACCCCCACGTTTTTCCTAAGTCTTGTAGGACAGGTGTCCCGTTTACAAAGCTAATTGCTAAAACTTGCAAATCATTTTCAGTTCTCCAAATAGCAATGCTTTCAGTATCTCATTTATCAGTTTTATTTTTCACCGTTAGCATGGGAGTTGTAAGTGTAGTATTACTTACCACAAGCCATGCACAAGCCATGTCTAACGACAAGCCCAACGGCAAAGCCGTCATTCGCGATGCCTCACCGCTCCGCGTCTACGCTCAGATACCAACATCAGAGCAGGGGCAAATCGATGCCAAAACAATGTCTCAGGTTAACGTGTTGTTTGTCAACCCCAATAATGGAGACGACAAGGGCAATGGTGGTGAAAGCACTCCAATGAAAACAATGACGACTGCACTGCGAGTCGCTGGTACCAACACTGTCATCAGGCTTGCACAAGGAACCTACAGCACCGAGACTGGAGAAGTTTTTACCCTAATCCTAAAATCCGGTGTTTCGATTCAAGGGGACTCTAGCAGCAAAGGGCGTGGTATTACCATCCTTGGAGGCGGTGATTATCTCAGCCGAACCTTTGGCAGTAAAAATATTACAATTGTTGGTGCTTCCTCCGCTTCCTTGACTGGGGTAACGGTGACAAATCCCAATCCCCGTGGCTATGGTTTATGGATTGAAACGAGTAATCCAGTTATTAGCGAAAATACCTTTACTGGCAGTACGCAAGATGGAATTGCCGTGACTGGTAACAGTGCGCCTACTGTTCGCAATAATTATTTCTATCGTAATGGAGCGAATGGGATCACAATTACTGGTAATTCCCGTGCAGAAGTGCGTTCAAACGTGTTCGAGCAAACGGGTTTTGGGATTAATATTGCCCAAAATGCCTCTCCGGTTGTGGTTGGTAATTCTATTCAAAACAATAGAAGTGGCATTTTGGTACAGGCTTCTTCCCGTCCACTTTTACGGAATAATTTAATTGAGGGCAGTCGAGAAGATGGATTAGTCGCACTCTCCCAAGCAATACCAGATTTAGGGACTGCTTCGGAACCTGGGGGAAATCAGTTTCGCAACAATGCCCGTTACGATATCAACGCCAGTACCGCTAAACAGACAATTGTTGCTTATGGGAATAGCCTGGGCCGCGTGATTGGGATGGTAGACACAAGCGGCACAATCGCCAGGGGGGAGGCGGATGCAGGCACAGGGGGAAGTGGAGACGCCAGAAATTTAGCTTTATCTACTTCACGGCGTTTGCCACAAGTCTCTTCTAGTAATAGCGTTGTCCAAAATGACACGAATCGTCTAACGATGCCACCACAGCCAGCCTTAGCACCTGCTGCACAAAAGTTGCCTACCTCTAAAGCTTTTGGGTTTCCGACTCCTAGTAATTTGACAGGTTATGTTGGGCGATTACCTGCAACGACAAATCAAGTCTCAGCAAAGCCGCCGACGACGACATCACAATTGAATTATGTCCAAATTTCTCCCCATAGCATTGAGTTTACTGCACCTCAGTCCGCATCTCCTCCCATATCCTCAAACACAGACGTTAACACAGAAACTCGGCAAGGTGGAAGTGCAGTCAATCTTACAGAAATTTCTCCACGGCAAATAAAACCAGCAAATGTCACTGAGTTTAACCCAGTGGTATCAACACTAGTACAAAATACAAGTTTAAGACAGTCATTACCAGTTTTAGAACCGGCTCCTGTGGGCAATCCAGCTCTCTTACCCGTTCCCAATTCTAATATTCCTACAGGCAATACTAGCATTATGCCAAAATTGGCAGCTCCTCAAACCGCCACTTTGACGAACAGTGCCGCACCACCCCAAACAGTTGCAACTGCCACTCAGACCGATGTACGTTACCGAGTCATGGTACAAGTACAAAATGAAAGGGATCTGCAATTAGTAAAAGCACTTGCTCCTGGTGCTTTTCAAACTGTCTGGCGCGGTATGGCAGTGATGCAAGCAGGAGTCTTTAACAGTCGCAATCACGCCGATAGCATAGTGAAAATACTGAATAGTAATGGTTTAAAAGCTACGGTTGAGCCACTGAATTGAGTGAATAAATACCATTTTATATTAGGGCAAAGTCTTCCGGACAGAATACTCTGTCCGGAGAGCGAGGCTCTGTTAACGGAAAGGTAGGGACGGGTTTAATCTCATAACTTGTCAGTGAAAATGAACAATCGTATCAAACCTGCCCGAACAAGAGTAGGAGAAAGCGCTCCTGTATGTGTAAGTCCTGAAAGTGCAACATAGAGTTATCCAATACGGTTCGGTTTGAGGTAAAAGGTTAAGAGGGGTAGCTAAAACCTGACAATACTACATAAAAACCTCTATTTAGACGGCATGACCCTCCCGATAACATTTGAAAGTTTAGACAATTCACTTCATTGCTAAGCATTAATGCTGAATGCTTGCTTGAGAGTTCTACCTTTAATGTAACATATGTAACATAAATCAAGTTGATTGACCGATAAAATTAATTTTTGTGAAAATACACAATCTTTACTGGATTTATGTGTGACAAGTTGGATTGTTATATATTGACATAAAATCTTTCACGTAATGAGGAGTTTGATTTGTGCAGGATGATTTACATGGCTTGGAAATTCCGCAAAAAGAACTTCAGAAATTAACTCATTTACCAGTTAATGAGGAAATCGTTATCATCACGAATCCTTTAAAAAAATGGACAAAGCAAATTCTCAAAAAAATGAAGGGTTCGGAAGGTGCTACTGTAATTTTTCTAGGCTTTTCTATTTTATTTTTAACTCACATTATATTTGATATTTCTCTGAAAGTCTTTGCTACATGGATTACAATACCCTCTTGGATATTGTTAATATTCTCAGGTATCTTAGGAGCAAGTCTTGTACAAATTACATTGTATTTGCTCTGGAAACAAAGATGTAAAATTGTCAAAAATAACATGACACATTCTCTCAAAATTCTTCTCAACGATGTTGAGAGGTATAATGGTGTTATTAGAGCGATAGATATTAACGATCAAATAGAAGCAGCAGGAAATCCAGAAGTGACTGTAAAGGAAAGACACAAAGTCATTGAAGCACTAAAACTTACAAGATATGATTTGGTTCGGGCTTTGAAGACAGAAAGAATTTTGCGAGAAAACAAAAAATTTATTATTAGTAATACAGATTTATTTACCAATAACTTAGCGACCTTAGCATCAATGCAAGTGAGCGAACAAGCTACTGAACATGGGCAATTACTTAATGAAGCATTACAGATTGCCTTGGATGTCCAACTCGAAATGAAAAGATTGCAAAGTCAGCATTAATTAGTTATTAGTTGCTAGCTAAGATCCGGTCTTCATCCCCCTCATTAGGAAAATAAAATAAGATTTCAACATTCCTTATAAATGTCAATACTTACAATTGTAGAGAAATAATTGTTATCAGTGTATTCCTTGACCAACACTCCGAATTGCTCTACGTATAACGCCTGAAGTACAGTGAAACGTGTTGTTTTAGAAAAATCAGATTGAACCTCGATAGTTTTGAGACGAGTGCTTTTTTTATAATTAAACCTTTCATAAGTGAATATCGGCCCAGGCTTTTAACCTGACGGCATTCTCATGACGTAACATAAAGAAATGTCATCGAGCGATCGCCCATCTGTATGGATTGGAAAGAAATCTCTGGTAGCTGGGTACTCATTCCCCGGAACCCCATCGGTATTATTCATTTTTTGGGGGGTGCCTTTGTCGCGACTGCACCTCACCTCACTTACCGTTGGTTATTAGAACAACTGGCAAGCAAAGGCTATGTCGTGATTGCAACGCCATTCGTCAATACTTTAGATCATAGTGCGATCGCGAAATCTGTATTGTTAAACTTTGACCGTGCCCTAGAACGATTACACGAGCAAGGAGCATTACGCAAGCGCTACCTTCCCATTTATGGTGTCGGGCACAGTATGGGATGCAAACTTCACTTGCTGATTGGCAGCCTCTTACCCGTTGAACGCGCTGGCAATATACTCATATCCTTCAACAACTACGCTGCACGGGATGCTATTCCTTTAATCGAACAGTTCAACACAGCAGTAGCTATTGAGTTTACCCCCTCACCTTTGGAAACGAACAAACTTGTGCAAAATAGCTATAACATCCGTCGTAACCTGCTGATAAAATTTACTAACGACACCATCGATCAATCCGCCGCTTTAAGTGAGCTGTTGCGAACACGTTTTGCTGAGATGGTGACGGCGCAAACGTTACAAGGAAATCATACCACACCATTAGGTCAAGATATCAAATGGCAGACAGGAGAGTCTTTCACTCCCTTTGACGCTTTAGGGCAGTGGCTCAAGCAACAAGCATACCGTGACTTAAATCAGTTAAGAAACACCATCCTTTTATGGCTGAATCCCCTAGCACCGCCATAATTAGCCAAGAGCAACGCTCCCAGATGGAATGAAGTTTGGCACACAAGCTTCTCTGCCAAACTTCATAGGTTATGCTCAGTGGTTAAGAAGACTGTAGGTCTTGATGGCAATATTGTTATTTGTCCTTTGGAAATACAAATGACAATTGTAGACACACGTTGAACAAGATATCATGCCTGTTTAAAAGTTAATGGGTAAAACCTGCTTCTACTAATAGCGTTTTTCACATGTAAATGTGTGTTTTTGTGGAGTACAGCTTAGTCGAAGCGTGAAAATTTTTCACCAATAACACTTCACAAGCAACAACTAATTAATGAATAATGGCTAATGTGTTTCAAATTTTAGTAATTGATGATGATCTGGCTGTACAGATACTCCTGAAAAGGATGCTAGAAAGACAAGGTTACCAGGTATTTGCTGCCAGCAACGGCGAGGAAGGAATTGCTTTAGCCGCGAGTCGCCATCCAGCACTGATTATTTGTGATTGGATAATGCCCGGTTTGAATGGCCTCGAAGTCTGCCAATATGTGAAGAAAAACCCCAATTTATCTATAACGTTCTTTATTTTATTAACATCCTTAGATTCGGTGGCAGATCGTGTTAAGGGATTGGATGCCGGTGCTGACGATTTTATCACCAAACCTATTGAACAGAACGAATTACAAGCGCGGGTAAGAGCAGGATTGCGCTTGCATCAACTGAGTCGAGATTTGCAAACTCAAAAGCGAATTTTAGAGACAGAATTGGAAGAAGCGGCAGAGTATGTGCGATCGCTTCTCCCTCCCCCAATGAAGCAACCTTTGAATATCAACTTCCGATTTATCCCCTCACGGCAACTTGGTGGTGATTGTTTTGATTATTACTGGCTCAATCCCAATTATTTAGCGATTTATCTACTGGATACAGCCGGACATGGACTTCGAGCCACTCTCCCTTCTATCTCTGTGCTAAATTTACTGCGATCGCGTGCCCTTAAGAGCCTAAATTATTACTTACCCAGTGAAGTTTTGAAGGCATTAAATGATACCTTCCAAATGAACTACGAAAACGATAAATACTTTACCATTTGGTACGGAGTTTACAACCGAGTTAATCGCCAGCTAATGTACGCAAGTGCTGGGCATCCACCAGCAATATTGCTGTCTAAATCTTCAAACCTCACGCAAGTCCAACAATTAAGAACACCCGGATTGCCCGTCGGTATGTTTCCACACGTTAATTATGTTGATGGACTTTGCAATATTGACGAAGGTAGCACCCTTTACATTTTTAGTGATGGCGCTTACGAAATTGCTAAATCAGATGGCAACCTTTGGACTTTAGATGATTTTATTGAAATGCTTGTCAATTTATCTCATCCTACTAATGGCGAACTCGACTCTGTTCTCAAGTATTTAACTACCTTGAACTCTAAAGATGTTTTTGATGATGATTTATCTATTATTCATATAAAATTTGATTAATTAAGTAAATTGTATAGGTGGGAAAAGAGGAATGCAGACTACCACTCAGACAAGGAGCGTAACCTGAAATCTTATTTATTTCCCAAAATTTACTTGTTTATAGATAACAGTTTATTAAATTCCTCTTGATTAGGAAATATTTCAAATACCTTGTCCATACCAGTAAGTTCAAATAATATCCTAACTTGCTCATTAATCGAGCAAATAACTAGCTTTTTCCCTGTAGCTCTTACCGCTTTAAACGCTAACACTAACGCTCCCAACCCAGAACTATCCATAAACGTCACATCTTGAAAATCAACTAATACAATTTCTGTCATCCCTTCTCGTTCAAGAATTTCATTAATTTTTTCTTTCAGATCTTGTGATTGACTAGAATCTAATTTACCGTTGAGTTGAATAACTTTTACTTTCTGTGTCATAATGTTCACGAATTTATTGGTGTAAATAATGTTATTCTATTGTGAGATATCCTCATCATAATTCATTTAAAAAGGGTAATCAGATGTCAGGAGGGTAAAATCATTAAAAATTCTTCATTCTGGGACAACTTTTTCCTCTCCCCAAAGGTGTAATGGGAAAAATAAGGTGTGGTAACTCCGAATCTTACACTCACATGGTTGGAAGGTTACACCAATGACTTGATATTATGATTGTCTCTGCCTCTCCTACACTCTATACGTTTCGGTAGTGTCGTCATCTGTCTAGGCAAGCGGTTATCTTCTATCTGGAAACAGAGTGGGAGAAAACTAATTTTTTTCTTCCCTCACCTCCAGAGCTTCCCTTGCCCCCAAACCTAAGAATGGATCGGACTTACCTTAGCCCGATACAGCAACTTTTCACCTTGGCGGTATCCAGTGTAACGTACCTTGACAGTTTCTCCTAATTGTGCAGTACCTTCGAGGAGTTGGTGGACTTGGGGATCGTATGACAATTGTGCTCCCACAGGCGCGATCGCTTCCACCCCCCACTGTAACAAAAGTCTTTCTAAGGGTTTCTGTACAAGTGGCAGTATATTGACTGCTGCTAAGTGTGGATTTTCTCGCGCTTTTTGTGCTGCTGTCGGAAATTGCAACAACAAAGACTCCAACAATTCCAAACTTGACTGCTGAAACTCTTGCAGCAATATCTGTCGCTGCTGCTCTAATTGTGACTGCGACAGCGAATACTCTCTTTTTAGATCAGCTATTTGTTGTAATAATTCATCAGTTGGTGCAGTGTCTCTTACCACAATAAGAGAGAAAGTTGTCACTAATTCACTCAACGGCACCTTTAGCACCTGCGACAACTTTAGCAGCACATCCACCCGCATCTGCTCAACCCCAAACTGCCGTAACCGTAAAAGTTGCCGCTCTGAGACGCCTGAAGTGCGACTCAGCACCTTAAAACTAGAAATACCCACCCGTTGCATAAAATCTCGCAACTTCTGGGTAAAATCTATTTGACTGGGAATTTTGGATTGTCTATTTTGGATTGCACCCACCCTTGAGCCTCCGATCTTTAATCAGATTTTACCCACACTGGACAAAGTTAAAGATTAAGAATTTGAGCTACTGTTCTGTAGACTACCCCACATGGATTTGAGATCTAAGCTACGCTAAATGCATCTTCAGAACACTTTTGGGTGCTTTGCGAACTCTGGCTAAGATGGTTTCTTTACCCAAACGCTGGCAAGCCTCATAGCGATGGCATCCAGAGAATCCGTAATACTGCCCGTCCACTTCTAACACATCTATCGGTTCAAGCTGCCCGATCGCAGCGATCGATTCCATTAAAGCCTGCACTTTCTGCGGATCGTTCTGGCGCGGCAAAGGACGCTTAATTTTATTTAACGCAATCTCTTGAACTTTATTCATAAAAATAAAAATTTCCTTAACTCTATTTAAATCATACTCGTTATGACTTTGTATTGCCACAAATTGTTTCCAGTACTAGAAAGGCTAATCGCTACAACCCACGAGATGTCAGAAGATAGACAGCAAAAGTTCCCAGCCAGTGAGTTCCAGCATAATATTCGCTGACAACATCTGCTAGCCCACTCTGACTGTGGAGAACCGCAGCAGAACGGAGTGTATCTATCCTGTGATCGCCATCGGGTAAACTGGAAATGATCCCCTCAAGCATCCAAGCACGACTGAGATTAAGACCTTGGAAGTGCGATCGCAAATAATCTTTGGGATTAGATACCTTTACAGGTTCTAACCAATGAGTCGCCTGCCCAACGGGTAATTGTGGAAGAAAATCACTCAACCAGTCACTGAAAGCGATTGGTGAAAGGACTCGACGCATGAAGTCAGCTTCAGCAAGGCTTGGAGAAAGAAAATCATAGCCCAGTGGCTCAAAGTGCAACGGATAGTTTTGATCGTGCAGATAAAATTCTTGCGCCTTGTTTTTCACCAAGTTAGCGAAGCTTGTATTTCCGCTAACACCTGCCCAATCCAACGCTAAACCAAGGGCAAAAGCTGTTTGATTGTGCATCCCCGTGCGATTGGGAAGTTCCAGTTTTTCCAGCCAAAGCTGTAAGTTATCCGCCACCAACTTTTCTAGTGGTTCCAAGATAGCCAACCATTCTTTCGCTTGGGCATCGTTCCATTCATGGAGTTCCGCAGCAAGTTGCAAAAGCCATACTAACCCATAAGGGCATTCAAACGAGGGTTGGTGTTGTAGATGGGCAATTTCCCCTTGAATTTTCTCCGGCATGAGATTCCGAGCGAGTGCAAGCCTTGCCTCTGTCTGAAAGGAGGCATCAGGAAAGTAACGAACCAAACGTGCAAGCAACCAGTGACTATGTACGGCTGAATGCCAATCCAAGCAGCCATAGAAGACAGGTGTTAGTTCACGTGGTGGTTTCAGATCTTCGCTACCTTCCAACCAGTACAGACGATTGTGGGGGTACTCGCGATTAATGCAATCTTGTGCCAGATTAGCAAATCGTGCCGCAGTCGTTTCATTCATCATGCTTGAACAAGCTACTTTTCATAGATCTTCTCACCATGGGTTATCTATTCACCACAAACGAGTTGCACATAAACCGTTTCTTAACGGTTATGAGGCAATGTTCTCAAATGTATTATTTTATAGAACACACACTTTTTATCCGTGAGTCCGGCGTATTACAAAACTTAACAAGACAATCTCCGACTAAAGTCAAGCAACCGAGTGCAATGTCCGGATCGGGACGACGAAGCGAACAAACATTTTCATGAATCGCGACGGTCTTGAGTCTCAATGTATTGCTTAAGTTGTTCAACTGTGACTCCACCACAAGAAGCAACAAAGTAGCTGTTTGTCCACAATACATCTTTGGAATAAATTTTGTTAATATCTTCGGCAAACTCTTTTCTCAGATATCTACTAGAAACTGTTTTCAAATTATTGATCAACTTGCTTAATTCAGTTTGAGGCGTGTACTGAAGAAGTAAGTGAATATGGTCTTGCTCACCATTAAACTCAATTAATCGACCCTCCCACTTTTCCATTAACGCTGTAAATATCCCCTCTAGCCTTGTCAGCATAGAATCATTAAATACCTTCTTCCGGTATTTTGGGGTCAACACTAAGTGGCATTTTAAGTCCGAAACTCCCCTCGCTTTATAAATAAAATCTTTTCTCATATTGTTAACACTAAAAAAGAATCCCGTGTTATCATAACACTAAGTAAAGCCCAAAGGTCGGGAAGTTCATGACGAGAAGGTATCAGTACAAATTTTATCCAGACACTAATCAAAAGCTAGATCTGAACGATTGGTTTCGGATTTCGCGTTACATGGTGGCAAAACGAAATCTTGCACATCCTTCGCTAGACTACAATTCGCCTACATCAAGTTTCAGTTGATATCAGAGTATGTCACTAGTATCATTGGATATCTGATGGCACAAAACTACTTTCATCATCCACTCCAAGCACTGGCGGCAAAATCAAGTTTCCATGAAAATCTTGTTCCGGCGTTGTTCCTATAAGATATTGACAGCATTTTGTTTACTAGGTTTGACTGGTGCGTCGTCGGGTCAAGCAACTCAAACAAAAGATACAGAACTGAGAATTGGGATTATACAACGATTTGGAGATCAACAGACCAAACAGCTGCAACTAGAACCGACCAAAGGCGATCGCTTACAGCTGACATTTAAAAATGGCCTTCAGGAGCAAACCCTAGAGACTGTCAAACCTGTTAAGCTAGAAATAGGTATGCAAGCTTTACCAGAACCAGTCGTTGAAGAACGGGTAGTTCTGGGAACCTACCGCACTTTTGAAACTGCTGAAGACAGTGCCCAACACTGGCAGGAACGTGGAATCCAGGTGGAAATAGCCCAGCCAGAACGCTGGCAGGTTTGGGCAAAACGGAAAGTTTACAACACTCCTTTACTACGACGCTTGTTACTACAAAGCGTCCAAACTACTGGTAATAACACCGCCTATATCAATACTCAAATTCTGGCACAGGTACCACGGGTAAGTTGGGTTGTGAATGGCAACCGCTACAGCCAGAATAATTTGCAAATCGTCAGTGGTAAGAACTTGATTGAAGTCAATCAAAGTCAAAAACCCGACAATGCCCGTCTTTACTCTGGTCGGCTGGAGTTACAGCCAAATGCCTACGGGACTTATACTTTAGTTAACGAAGTGCTGTTGGAAACTTATTTACGTGGAGTGGTGCCATATGAAATTGGCACTTCAACACCAAGAGCCGCGTCCGAAGCACAAGCGATTCTTGCCCGAACTTATGCCCTGAGAAATGTCCGTAGATTTGCGATCGATGACTATCAACTGTGTGCTGATACTCATTGCCAAGTCTATTATGGTTTGAATGGAGTATCTGCCAACACAGATCAGGCGATCGCGGCAACAAGAGGTATGGTACTAACGTATCAAAACGAGCTAGTAGATGCCCTCTATTCTTCGACGACTGGTGGCGTAACTGCTTCTTTTAGCGATGTTTGGAATGGAAACGACCGTCCCTACCTGCGACCTGTTGTCGATGCTCCCACTGAATTTTGGAACCTATCCACTCAGAGTTTATCGAACGAAGATAACTTTGAGAAGTTTATCAGCCTGCAACAAGGATTTAATGAAACTGATACAGATATGTTCCGTTGGCGCAAAGAAAGCAGCTTAGCAGATATTACAAAGGGTTTGCAAAAATTTCTCAAAGTAAAAAACAGTCCCTTCGCAAAGTTTAAAACTGTAGAAGAGATGAATATCGTCAAGCGAAGTAGCAGCGGACATATTTTGAAACTTGATGTCAAAACTAATATCGGCACCTTTTCCCTACGTAAGGACGAGGTTCGTAGCGCCTTTGCCGCACCCAGGAGTACCCTTTTCTACCTCCAAGCTTTGAACAAAGGCGAACCACACCTCTGGGGATACGCGTTTATTGGTGGTGGTTTAGGACATGGAGTTGGTTTAAGTCAAACTGGCGCTCAAAATTTAGCTAAGCTTGGTTGGTCAACTCAGAAAATTCTCCAGTTCTATTATCCCGGCACTCAAATTCAAATTCTCAACGACGCCATCAAGCAAACGACAGATTGAGAGAAAGAGGAGCAGATTGCTGAGTTTATAATCCCCCGTGTTTCAACCGGGGGAGATGTCAAATGTACTGCTTGTTTTAGTAAAGTTCTTCTTCTTTGTGGGTTTCGATGGTAACGTCGGCGGTTGGATAGGCGACACAAGTCAGCACATATCCAGCTTCAATTTGGTCGTCATCTAAGAACGACTGATCAGATTGGTCAACAGTACCTGATGTTAATTTACCTGCACAGGTGGAGCAAGCACCTGCGCGGCAAGAGTATGGTAAATCCAGACCAGCTTCTTCAGCAGCATCTAGAATATAGGTATCGTCATCAACGTCAATTGTTTCGTTGGTACCTTCTGCTGCATTGATCAATGTCACTTTGAAACTTGCCATTTAGTAATCCTCTCTTTTGCCAACTGTAGTATAAGTTATGCTAAAGCAAATACGACGGCTGACTCAATGAGGTTAGCCGCTATTTCAAATTTGCTTCATTTCTGATACTACGAGAAAAACAATAGGATGTAACTCTAAATTGACCCCGATTAGTAATGAAATTTAGTTATCTAAACCTAATAAGTTTTGCTTATATAAAACAGCGAATAGCTGGATTATTACAAAAAGTTATAAATGTACAAAAATTTCTGGAATGTATTAGACATTTGCATAGGATAACAACTAGTTCCTAAAAATTTTGACCCTACCGAACTAAATTATACCTAAAATGTATAACGCATCTAATTTCGCGCCAGAACACTCTATACGAGTGGGTTTAGTTGGTACTGGCTACGTAGCAAAACTACGGGCTGAGGCCTTGCTCAATGACGATCGCGCTACACTAGTAGCTGTTGTTGGAACTACACCAGAAAAGACAGAAGCCTTTGCCAAAGACTACCAAGCTGTGGCAGTATCTTCATGGGAACAGATTGTCGAGCGAGAAGATATTGATCTAGTGGCGATCTCGACGATCAATCGAGATCATGGTGCGATAACTCGTGCAGCACTCTTAAGTGGCAAACACGTTATTGTAGAATATCCACTTTCAGTAGACTTAGCAGAAGCTGAAGAACTGGTTGCCCTCTCAAAAGCAAAAAACAAACTCTTGCATGTCGAACACATAGAGCTTTTAGGTGGTGTGCATCAAGCCTTGAAGCAACACTTACCACAAGTTGGTCACGTTTTTTACGCCAGGTACAACACGATCAATCCTCAGCATCCCGCACCGCGCAAATGGACTTACAGTCATGAGCTTTTTGGCTTTCCCTTGATAGGCGCACTATCACGATTACACCGTTTGATAGATTTGTTTGGTAAAGTTTTAACTGTTAACTGTCACAACCGATTTTGGCAGATGGAAACAGAATATTACCAAAGCTGTTTTTGCGTAACTCAACTGTGCTTCACTAGCGGACTGTTAGCGCAAGTCATTTATGGTAAAGGCGAAACACTATGGTTTGCAGAACGCAAGTTTGAAGTTCATGGCGAAAATGGCGGATTAGTTTTTGATGGCGAGACAGGATTCTTACTCCGCTCAGGAGAAAAGTCTCCCATCGAGGTTGGTACTCGTCGAGGATTGTTTGCCCAAGACACAAGTCTGGTATTAGACCATTTAACCAAGAATGCCCCTTTATATATCACCTCAGAAAAGAGCTTATACACTCTCAAAGTTGCGGATGCAGCAAGGCGTTCTGCGGAAACTGGAGAATCTATAATGGTAGCAGATTATCTAAATATAGTTCCGTCAACAATCATAGGCTGAAGCCCCTGAGATTCTACACTTACCACAAAATTCGATGAAAACTGACACGATTGTTATTTTATCCAACAGAGAATTAGATAAGATGCGTCAGGCTGGACGCTTAGCAGCTGAGCTATTATATCATCTTGAACCAATGGTCAAGCCAGGGGTAAGCACTCTTGAACTGAATGATGAAGCCGAACGTTGGACGCAGGCTCATAAGGCAAAAAGCGCACCCCTTAATTACAAAGGCTTTCCTAAGTCAATTTGTACTAGTGTGAATGAGGTCATCTGTCATGGTATTCCTAATGCCAAGCAGATCCTCAAGGAAGGTGACATCATAAATATAGATGTGACGCCAATTGTTGATAATTATCACGGCGATACATCTAAGACATTTTTCGTCGGTACTCCTTCGCCAACAGCAAAAAAATTGGTGGAGGTGACAGAAGAATGCTTGAGAAGAGGCATTGCTGAAGTCAAGTCAGGCGCACGGGTTGGAGATATTGGCGCTGCTATTCAAGAGTACGCTGAGGCACAAGGCTTTTCTGTTGTACGAGACTTCGTGGGACACGGTGTCAGCAATATTTTCCATACAGCCCCAGAGATTCCGCACTACGGGACACGCGGTAAGGGAAAACGTTTAAGATCTGGTATGGTTTTTACCATCGAGCCGATGATTAACGAAGGAACTTGGGAAGTCGAGGTTCTCAAAGATGGTTGGACTGCCGTAACGCGCGATCGCAAGCTTTCCGCCCAATTTGAGCATACCTTAGCTGTCACCGAAGACGGTGTTGAGATCCTTACCCTGCTTCAGTAGAGGATAATACCTGATAACTTCAGCAAAACCGTGGGTGGCAAAATGCAAGTAACGGTATTGTTGTAACTGTGGGCTGTTTGCCCAGTTGAAGTTGGCATCAAAATCATATACTTCTCGGCGATTAGATGCCGATACAAGTTGTGAAATTACCATTGCTTCAAGGCGAGTGCCTTCTAGTCGCCGCCATCCATTGCGGTTGAGATTTCTTGCCACGCGTTTGAGCTTCATATATAAATTGCCTCAGCCAAAACACGATCGCGAACCCGAGGTTTAAGCCCGTTCTTAGTTACAATATCTACTTTCAACCCAAAAAGCTGACTTAAATAATCCCTAAGTTCCAGCAACATAATAAAAGTAGGTGCTGTTTCATAATCAACCAGAATATCAATATCACTCAATTCTGTCTGCTCTCCCCTGGCATAAGAGCCAAAGATACCGATTTCTGTAATTTGATAATTTTCACAGAGAGATTGCTTTTGTATTGATAAGACTTGTCGAAGTTCATCAAACGTTTTCATAACATTCACCCTTGCAAACCTTCAGCCGCAGTCAATTTAAGATTAGCAAAACAATAGCTCTAGAATATCAAAACAGCCGCAATCCAAATCCTCTCCAACAGCAGGCAAATGGCTGTTGTGAAACAAATACTCAACCCAGCCATTAGGGTTAGGACAATTAGAACAGCTTGGACTTCTTCGCAATGGATGCACTTCATGTTGCTTGTGCAGAAGCATCCAAACTTAACAAAGATGATGTTCATGTTCCAATGCTTCGATAAAACCATCTTTTTTGCGTGCAGCGACTCCCCAAACCTCAAGATTTCCGATCAAGGTGAATAGCTTGTTCGAGAGCAGATTTTTCTCTTGCTCTATAAGCATAAGGTTGTAGTTTTATCAAGTTCAGGGCTGTGATGATACTCAGCTCTTCCAAATTCATTCCCTTCATCAACATTTCTACACACCAAGTTTGTTGAGCTTGTTCAATCAGTGGTTGTCGATCTTCAGGTGTCAACAATCCTGCTGTCAAGATTTGCCAGCGTTCCTGAATTTCTTCGTCGGAAATTGGCATTCCATTATCGTTCAGAAATAATGCAGGCTGATCATCTTTACGAACTTTCAGCCATTGAGTTAAGGGATTTCGAGTATAAGAACCATAACGCTTACCCATAATCCACTGATTGACTGGGACTTGTCGAATTGAGCCTATCTGCAACAAGTGTCGGTTGACATCGTGAATTTGGTGAGAGCGCTCTAAATCAACAATTTCTGTTGGAGATAACCCGGCTCCAAACAAAACGTACATGAGCGCATAATCTCTGAGTCCTGATTTTTTAGCTCGTTGGAGAATTATGTGGACTAAATTTGCTGGTAAATCGATGATTTTGTCTGTGGCTCCTGCCTGATAATTTCCTTGAGTCGATGTCACTTTGTTTAAAAACAGCGCCACCAAATTTTCCAAAAACTCGTCCCTGTCATGCCAAAGTTCATGAAATTCGCTGGTAAATTCAATCACGGCATACCCCAACAACATAGTATTGAGTAGACTGGCGAGCTTTTGGGCTGGCAAATGCGCGTATAATTGCTCACGCTCTATCACCGTTGCTAAATATTCCGTTACATAGTGATTGGCTTGGGTTAAGCTTCGTCCCAGTGCCTGTCGATTTTCTACTGGATAGTTTCCTGCCTCACCTACAACAGAGCGAATTAAGTCCGGAACTTGTTCTAGTGACTGCAAGCGATCTTCACAATAATCCTTGAGAGCTTGGTAGACACTAGTCATTTGACTTGCTTGCATTTTCAACGACTCACCCAGATTTCTAAATACTGGCGATTCGGAAATCACCGCCAGCAGCAATCCATGTTTGTTCCCAAAATGCCGGAACAGCGTGACTTCATTCACTTTTGCTAATTCCGCAATCTGTTTTGTGGTTGTCTCGGTGACTCCCTGCACGGCAAATAATTCTATAGCGGCATCTATCAAGCGCTGTCTCGTTGAGTTTATTTGAGTAGACATAAATTAATTATCTTTAATGATGCAAGTGTTACTTGCATTTTAATTTTTTTCTTGCTAAACTAGCAAATGTAAGTAAGACTTGCATCGTCTATTTCTACTCTAGCTGTAGAAATAGCATTCAGCTACCAGCTAGCCCAAAATGTCGTAATGACTTGTTTGGGTGGCTAATTTGTACTCACATCACACAGAAAGATATATGACGACAACAAACTCAGCTGTCACTGAGGGTAAGCAGCCGCTTGCCTTGAGTTGGATTAACGTAGCATTTTTCGGGACATTTCATGCATTAGCAATGCTTGCACCTTGGTGTTTTTCTTGGTCGGCGTTGGGAGTGACGATCTTCCTTCACTGGTTATTGGGTAGTATTGGGATTTGTTTGGGATATCACCGACTTTTGAGTCACCGCAGTTTACAATTGCCGAAGTGGTTGGAATATGCGATCGCCACTTTGGGTGCATTGGCTTTGCAAGGAGGACCGATCTTTTGGGTAGCGACACATCGGCTGCATCACGCCCATACAGAGGACGAAGACAAAGATCCCTACTCTGCAAGACGTGGTTTTTGGTGGAGCCATATGATGTGGATTTTTTATCCGCGTGAGGAGTTTTTTAACTACGAATTTTACCAAAGATATGCCCCCGATCTGGCGCGGGACCCATATTATCGTTGGTTAGATCGCCACTTCTTACTGCTGCAAATTCCTCTTGGCATTCTGTTGTTTGCTTTAGGCGGATGGTCTAGTGTGGTGTATGGTGTCTTTGTGAGGTCAGTAGTGCTTTGGCATACCACTTGGCTGATTAATTCTGCGAGTCACATACGCGGGTACCGTTCTTTCCAAGTCGATGACAACTCTTGCAATCTTTGGTGGGCAGCAATTCTCACTTATGGCGAAGGTTGGCACAACAATCACCATGCTTACCCCAATGTCGCCAAAGCTGGATTACATTGGTGGGAAGTCGATATGACTTGGTGGTCGATTAAAATTTTGCAGAACCTTGGTTTAGCGAAGAAAGTTGTCATGTTTCCCACGTTAAAGTAGGCAATAAATTTTATATCATGTCCAGATAAGTAATCAGGCAGACATGATATGGAAGTCCCATGTGATTGAGCTTAGGGTGGGCAAGTGTGTGAAACGGGCGGAAATACCACTCGATAAGGACGTGAAGACCGATCCAGCAACTTGCTCATCTATTTTTAGAATAACTATATAAATAATAAAACTGAGTGTTGTTCTCTGGTTCGTTCCGTCATAAAGACTATGCAGCCAACTAACCCTAACCAATTTACAGAAAAAGCCTGGGAGGCGATCGCGCATACTCCTGATATTGTTAAACAATACCAACAACAGCAGATTGAAAGCGAACACCTGATGAAAGCGCTGCTAGAACTTGAAGGACTAGCCAGCAGTACTTTCACTAAAGCAGGTGTGAATGTCCAAAAACTGCGCGATCGCACCGAACAGTTTATCCAAAGTCAGCCAAAAGTATCTGGGAGCAGCAGTTCTGTTTACTTAGGGCGGAGTTTGGATACACTGATAGATAGGGCTGAAGTGTATCGCAAAGAATTTCAAGACGAATACATCTCAATTGAACATTTATTGCTTGCTTATGCCAAAGATGACCGCTTTGGTAAAGGTGTATTCCAAGAGTTTGGATTAAATGAAGCAAAACTAAAGAATATTATTAAACAAATTCGTGGGAGCCAGAAAGTGACCGATCAAAATCCAGAAGGCAAATACGAAGCACTGGAAAAATACGGGCGCGATCTCACAGAAGCTGCTCGTCAAGGTAAACTCGATCCAGTGATTGGGCGTGATGATGAGATTCGCCGCACCGTCCAAATTCTCTCGCGCCGGACTAAGAATAACCCGGTACTTATCGGTGAACCTGGTGTAGGTAAGACTGCGATCGTCGAAGGATTGGCACAGCGTATCGTTGAGGGTGACGTACCTCAGTCCTTAAAAGATCGCAAGCTGATTGCTTTAGATATGGGTGCTTTGATTGCCGGGGCAAAATTCCGGGGTGAGTTTGAAGAACGTCTCAAAGCAGTCTTAAAAGAAGTTACCGAGTCTGGTGGCAGTATAATCCTCTTTATTGATGAAATTCACACCGTTGTTGGTGCTGGTGCTACCCAAGGTGCGATGGATGCCAGTAACCTCCTCAAACCAATGCTGGCAAGAGGTGAATTGCGCTGTATTGGTGCCACAACCCTAGACGAATACCGCAAATACATTGAAAAAGACGCGGCTTTGGAAAGACGCTTCCAACAGGTTTATGTCGATCAACCCAGTGTGGAAGATACGATTTCCATTTTGCGCGGGTTGAAAGAACGGTACGAAGTTCACCACGGGGTGAGGATTTCTGATAGTTCTTTGGTTGCCGCCGCCACATTGTCCAGTCGCTATATTAGCGATCGCTTCTTACCAGATAAAGCCATTGACTTAGTTGATGAAGCTGCTGCCCGACTGAAAATGGAGATTACCTCCAAGCCAGAAGAATTAGACGAAATTGATCGCAAGATTCTACAGTTGGAAATGGAGAAGCTGTCGCTGCAAAAAGAAAGCGATCTCGCCTCGAGAGAGCGTCTGGAAAGAATCGAAAAAGAACTTGCTGATTTTAAAGAAGAACAACGAGCATTAAGTACTCAATGGCAGTCGGAAAAAGGCGTTATCAACAAGATTCAGTCGATTAAAGAAGAAATCGATCGCGTCAGTGTTGAGATTCAGCAAGCAGAACGCGACTACGATCTCAACCGTGCGGCTGAGTTGAAATACGGTAAGTTAACCGATCTCCACCGCAAATTGGAAGCAGCAGAAACTGAACTGGCACAAACGCAAACTAGTGGAAAATCACTGTTGCGGGAAGAAGTCACAGAAGGTGACATTGCAGAAGTCATTTCTAAGTGGACGGGGATACCCATCAGCAAGTTGGTGGAATCTGAAAAAGAAAAACTACTGCATTTAGAAGATGAACTGCATCACCGTGTGGTGGGACAAGATGAAGCAGTCACAGCCGTTGCTGATGCGATTCAGCGTTCTCGTGCCGGACTTGCCGATCCTAATCGTCCCATCGCTAGCTTTGTTTTTCTAGGGCCTACAGGCGTTGGTAAAACCGAACTGGCGAAAGCTTTGGCGGCGTATATGTTTGACACCGAAGACGCGTTGGTGCGGATTGATATGTCCGAGTATATGGAGAAACACGCAGTCTCTCGGTTGATCGGTGCCCCTCCAGGCTACGTGGGTTATGAAGAAGGCGGACAACTGACTGAAGCCCTTCGTCGCCGTCCCTACGCAGTGATTTTGTTTGACGAGATTGAAAAAGCACACCCGGATGTCTTTAATATCTTCCTGCAAATTCTTGATGATGGGCGCGTGACTGATGCTCAAGGTCGGACAGTGGACTTTAAGAACGCTGTGATTATTATGACCAGTAATATTGGTTCACAGTATATCTTGGATGTGTCTGGGGATGACTCGCGCTATGACGAAATGCGCCACCGGGTGATGGAGGCAATGCGTAGTAGCTTCCGTCCGGAATTTCTCAACCGCATTGATGAGATCATCATCTTCCACGCTTTACACAAAGGTGAGTTGCGCCAGATCGTTCAGTTCCAAGTTGATAGACTGCGGAAAAGATTGGGCGATCGCAAGATGTCTCTCAAGCTTTCTGATACGGCTATTGACTTTTTGTCGGAAGTAGGGTATGATCCAGTGTTTGGAGCACGTCCATTGAAGCGAGCGATTCAACGCGAGTTAGAAACTCAAATTGCCAAATCTCTATTGCGCGGCGAATTTAATGACGGCGACACTATTTTTGTAGATGTGCAGAATGAGCGTCTTTCCTTTACGCGCTTACCTGCTGAGTTGGTAACGACTTAATCAAGAAACCCGGTTTCTGGCAGAAACCGGGTTTCTGTTTCGGCATGACCTTGCGAGCATCACGGTAAAGAAGTCCGCTCTTGATTTCGTACTAAGTAACAGTGAGAAGGTTAGCCTTTGATGATATCGGCTATATTGTTTGAAGCGCATAGCAAGTTCGACGTTACCTTTAAGGAAGTAGGACAGGATATTGGTATCGAGTAG
>CAZZVG010000005.1:0-19795 GCA_964657295.1 Iningainema sp.
CTTAAACTGAAACAAGTAAGGCTTGCGCTCAATCTCGTATGAACGAGGCATAGGTACTTGATTCATCCAGCCTTCATAGGTTTCAAAATGTAACCTAAAGGTGCTTCTGAGGAACTGTGCAAGCCCATCTTGAGTGTTTAACTGCTCTCGTTCTTCGTCTTCAAGTTTAAGAAATTTCGCTAAATTTTCCCCAGCCTCCACTAGTTCAAGGTTGTCAAGGTTCCATCCATCTTCCTGATACTCTCCTTTAAGGATGGATGTAACATCTAAGCTGAATAAAGGATAATATTCAGATTTCCCCTGGCCGACAGTAGAGAGTTGAGGAAAGGATAAAACCCAAATTGTCTCTTCCTGACCCATTTCTTCGCTGACTTTCCGTTTTAAGTCAGAAAAATCACTTCTATTAATTTGTACGTAGTTACCAACTAGCTCCACACCCCTCAGTACTGCTGTATTTCTAGGAACCTTGGCATTGCTTAAATCTACCAAATCAATAAACTCTAACCATGCGTTGAGAATTGCTTCTAGTTTGCTGGTTTTGTTCAAGACTCCCTCCGAGTAGCTGCAAGCAGGCAACTGTACTATATGGCACTAAGTTAGTGGGCAGATTCACTCTGCTGAGTGTATAACTATAAATATATCATCTTTCTATTACTGACCTTTATCCTGCAGCAAAATATCTTTGTAAAGAGAAAATTAAAATTTATCAGCGAGGAAAACTTTCGGAATTGTGGTACTTACCTTTGTAGATTATGGTTGTACTCTTAGGTACTGCCTGCATCAAAACAGTAGGTTGAAAAGGAGATGCCCCAGATGACCGATGAACTAACCCCCCCAAACCCAAAGGAGGCAGACGCTTTATTATCCGACCTGCTACAAGAAGTTCAAAAGTGGGAGGGGACTCTCGCTGGTGGGACAAAACTTGGTATGGGGGCGGAAGCTGTTAATAGTCTTTTTAGAACAAAGGTCAGCTTTGGTAACCCAAAAGACAAGTTAATCCGGCTAACAGATGGGACATTTAAAAATAGTGGTACAGAACTGCTTGACATTTACAAGCAACAGATGCAAGAGCAGTTCGACTTTTATTACATGACCATCTCGGTTGATTTGCGTCCCGAAAGGGGTGCTCAGTTTTGGCGATTAACCTGTGAGCTTGATTTTGGACCGAAAGGGAGCAAAGAGCCAATTATTCAAAGCCTGTTTCCAACCTCTCAGTGGCGCTCAGTTATGAGCTTTGGTGTTGGCACAGATGTGGGGTTGAATGGCAACCTAGATTGGAGTTTAGGAGTGGATAGCTCTCAGTTAGCTCAATTGTTGCCATCGATTCCAGATAATCTCAAAGCGAGTGTAGCAACTAAAGATAATTTTAAGGCATTCCTTGCCGTCCCAGCTTATAAATACGAACTTGGTTATTCTGAAATTATCAGTAATGGTGAAGGTAGCTCTCTGTGCTACTGGCGTATTGAAGACGAAAATTTACAGAGAATTGGGACGGCGAAATTTGCTATCGTCTTTAAGGTGCCCAAAGGAACTAATTCTATCACCTTGCGGGGTACGGTATGGGCTGAGCCGAAGATGAACTGGTTAACGGCTGCTTTAGAGGATGTGGCAGCTGCCCTATCGGAACGGTTTCAGAGATTATTGGGGCAAGGAGATGATGCAGCAAGCCAATTCGCCCGTGGCGATGCCGAGTTTTGGACCCTAACTCTTCCTAAATAAACCTAATTTGCTTAAAAACAGCATCCTATCACACCCAGCTTGAATGGGGTCTAATTATATGGATAAAACTTACTATACTTACTGCATCCGTGTAGCTAATCATGAGCGTGTGCAGGTAGAGAAGTGGAACGCTCAACACCAACTTTTAGGCGAGCCTTTTGGTGTCTTCCGCTACAAGGACAAGCAAGAGGATCTCAACTCCCTTGTCCAAATAGCCCTAAGTAATGAACTCAAAAACTCTAAACAGGCACGTGTCCTTGGGGAAGCGCTATTTGATGCTCTATTTGATAACACGCTTCGTCAGGAATTTGTAAATTTTCATTTTCAGGTTGTGCAACAGGAAAGGCAACTGCTACGGGTTGAGCTAGACATTGATGAGCGAGGGATGCCAGAAGTCGCCGCTTTGCCTTGGGAGTTTATGTGCTTACCTGCTAGGGCAAACTTGGGTGAAATTTGGATAGGCACAGATCCTAACCTGGTCTTTTCCCGCCGCCGTGCTCAATGGCATCCAGCCTCACCAATTCAGCTAGAGCAAGGTGAAAAGTTAAGGATTGCATTGGCGATCGCAGCACCTAAGGATTTGGGAACAGTCGAGTACCAGACAGTGCAAAAAGTGTTGGAAGACCTAGCAAATAACCAATCGGAGCGTGTTGAGCTTTTGCCTGTTTTGAATCCAGCTACTCCTAACGCCATAGATGCTTTACTAGAAAAACAACCCCATATTTTCCATTTCATTGGGCATGGACGCTTGCAGGATGATGACGGAGAGGATGTGGGTCAAATTGCCTTGGTGAAAAAAGTCCTAAATACAGCATCCTGGGTAGACGCTGGTTTCTTCAGTGGACTATTTAATCGTCATCGCCCAGGAATTGTATTACTGCAAGCATGTGAAGGTGGAATGCTTTCTGCATCTCAGGCTTTTGTTGGTGTTGCCTCTAAGATTGTACAGCAGAATGTCCCAGTAGTTGTAGCGATGCAGTATGAAGTATATAATATTACAGCAAGCCAATTTGCTTACGATTTCTATGAACGGTTAGCCCAGGACGCACCAGTGGATATTGCAGCGCAGAATGCTCGGCGTACAATCGCCCTCGAAACGCAGTATCGAAAACGTGATTTTGCAACACCTGTCATTTTCATGCGGGTGCAGGATGGGTATTTGTTTAAGCGTCAAAGTAGGGAAATTGAGCCAGAGGCTAATACTATATCCAGTGAGTCTAGCCAAAAGCGTGCTCCAAAAGGTGATACTCAGATTACCCAAAATGTGCGGCAGCATGGAGAAAAGAACTTTAACTTTGGTCAAGCCAGTGGCTTCAGGATCGGAGATGATTATCACCAGTCAGAATCATCTCAAAAGAAATAGAACTGAAGATAAGGTATTGCTTTGCTAGGAAAGATATAATAATACGGGATATGTTTGGTCAAATCTGCCACTGGCTAAAATCTTTTCCGCTTGTGCTAACCCGTCTCAGGTTGGCAACTGTGAATGTGTCTGATGACTCACTTGCCATAGTTAATCGCGTAGTAGCAGGGGAACACACTGAGGAGGATCTGCTACTACTTCGCCAAATTTTAATTGTGGGCAACAACCAACGTCTGATGCAGTTGGGAAAGTATAACGTCAACATTGGACAGGGGCAAAATATTCAGATTGGTGATCGCATCTACCAAGGTACAAGTGCCGAAGCGATACTAAAGGTACTTCAAGAAGTTCTTGACGCTCGTCGTCTACGCACCTTACTTACACATAATGAATTTGTAGCTCGAGTAGAGCAAGTTGCTCTCACAGGTCACCAAGGGCTGTTCGTTGGACGGGAAGCTATCTGCCAAGAATTGAAAGATTGTCTGGATGGAACCAGTCGCATTGTTATACTACACGGTTCTGGTGGACTTGGCAAAACACGTCTGTTAATGGCATTGCCAGAAATTGTTCCAGAGGGGCGAACGTTGTGGTATATTCGCAACGAAGCTGAGTCCATAGAACCAGAATTGTCATCAATAGAGCGCAATACTCAGCATGTGATTGTTGTAGACGATGCTCACCGCTTTAGTCTTCTATACCAGTTACATGAGGTTCTTGTTAATCCAGAGTTGGTTGGCAAAGTCACACTTGTTTTGTCTACACGTAGCGTTTTCAAGGACTCTATCATTTACCAGTTAGGAACCTTACCAAACAACCACATTGGCGCAGTTGAAGTAAAACCCTTAAAAAACCAGGATATTAACCAACTTTTGGAGTCTTCTCCCTACAGCATTACAGACCAAAATGTTCGTTATGCCATAGTTAAAACTGCTGAAGGTAATCCACTTTTTGCTTGTATTGCAGCTCGGCTGACTCAACAAGGAGTAGCACTAGCAAATCTCACTCGCGAACAGATACTAACTAGCTACTTAGATGAGATTATTAAAGACTTGGCTGAAGCGGAACGAAATCATAATCAATTATACCAGACTTATATCCGCTACTTGCAAGTGCTAGCAGCTTTGGACACTATCAATCTTAGGGATCTGCAGTTGCAAGCAAAGATTTATGAAGTTATTGGTATTTTGCCAATCGATGAACAGATAATTATAGCTCGCTTAGTAGAAGCAGGTCTTGTAGAACAGTACTGGAAAACCATAAAGATTGCTTCTGAAGTTTTAGCAGACCACATTTTGATTCAACACTTTTTTGACTCTAAAACTAAACGAGCAGATTATCAAAAACTCATCATAGAACCATTTTTTCATTTAAAACCTAAAGAAATTATTACCAACTTAGCTAAAGCTGAATTCAAAGGAGAATCCTCTGAAGCAGGTCTGTTACTTGGTCAGAAGTTATATGAATTGCGGCGATTACTAAATCAAGAAGGTAATTTATTCCGCTTCAACCTTTTAAAGTGCTTGCGAGATGTAGCGTACTTGAAACCAGACGACATTATATCTATAATAGCTTCTATCGTTGATGCTCCTGAACCATCTCCAGAAACTATTTACGACCAATTTTGGGGAACCTACGAGATTGGTCATGAAATGGTTCTGAGTAGTGCTGTTGAAGTTTTAGAACGCGCTATATATCGAGGTGGATTACGTGATTCCATTACTTACCTACATAAACTTGCTCTATACCGACCCGAGCAAAAGGAGTATTGGTATGTTCGCGACAAAGCAAGAAAAGCACTGATTGGGATTGCTGAATTTAAGCGGCATAAGCCATATGGAGTACAACTCCTATTACTTGACTTAACTTCAGGCTGGTTAAAGCAAGACTATGTAAATAATCTGCCATTATGTCTTATTTTAACTCAGTGTATGCTAAAAATGGATTTTCATAGTACTGAGACTAATCCTATCGAGCCATTCACCATTGTTCTTCATCAAGGGAATCTGGAGATAGTTCAATCATTAAGGCAGATTCGTGAACGTTCTCTAGATATTTTGTACACTGCCTATCAACAAGCACAAGATTTACCAAATCGACTGCAAATTGTTCAAGCCTTGGGTGGAGCCACTCCTTACTTAAGTGAAAAAGAGCAAATTTCTGCTCAAACTTTAGAACAGTTACAGTCTGATTGTGTAAAAACAGCCCGTTTCTTTTCCCAATTCGTAATTCCTAGTGCGGAGTTACCTGTTCTAGATAAAGTAGCCGAGTGGTTAAGTCAAGCTCAGAATTTTCACAAATATCAGGCAAAGGAACTGGATTACTTACAGCAGCAGTTACAGAACCATAGTGGTTATCAGCTTTATCGTTTGCTTGTTGGCGGTCGGAGATGGGATGATAGACATAACGGATTAGATTGGCAAACAGCTACACAACAAAAGCAGCAAAAGATTAATGAATATGTTGAGGCCATTTCTCCTTCTAACTTAGAAGAAGTGATTCGGGAACTAGAAGCTATAGCGAATCAAGCTTTCAGCGCAGGTAGAATAGATGCCTTCGGTCTCAATGACCTACTGAAAGTGTTTGGGCAAACACAGTTTAACCTTGCTCAACTTTTCATGGAGCAGGTCATAGCGAAAAATTTACTTCTTAAGCACCATTTTGGTTTGATTTTGGCGGGGATGCGTTTGAGCAATCAAGAAAGAGCCAGAGCTAACGTCATGTCATGGATAGAACAAGAGGATCCGGTTCTTTGGGTTGCGATCGCCATCAGTTACCGCTTTATTGATTGGAGTCAACCTCATTTGGAGCAAGAATGGCATATTCTGCGCCAACTTGTAGCTAAACAATCCCCAGTGGTAGATCCGGAGATGTTCTGGAGCATACAGCAGCTTGCACCTTATAAGTCTGACTTAGCAGTGGAACTGTTAAAGACTTTAGCTGCTCGTGGTGATGAAAAGATATTACACCAGGTAGCCGATACAGTATCATGGCAAAGTGGTAACAACAATGAGTATGCTGTTAAATTTGAGAACTTGCAGGATTTGGTAGAGATAATCCAGAATTTTGAAAGGCTCTCCTACCTGGATTATAATGCTGAAGGATGCTTGAAACGCCTTGCTGATGTTACTCCCATGCGGGTAATAGATGTTATTGAACAGCGTATTAAAACTAAACCTAGTATACACTTAACCAAAGACTACTATCAAGCATTTCCCCAACCTTTTTCTCGCATATTTGCTGATATAAAATCACAACAACAATATCCTGAAATTCTCCGCCGTATCAGAGACTGGCTGCTACAAGGTGGCAATTTACTGAGTTTTGAAGCTCCTACTTTATTGAAAGAAATTGCCTTGAATTTGGAAGGCAAATTGTATGACGTTTTAATGGAGTGGGTAGCCTCTGGAGATCTTGATAAGTTACAAGCAATAGCCAATATTATGGACGAGTTTAATTCAGGTTCAACGTTTTATAACTTAATTCGAGAGATTATTATTAGGACTCAAAATGAAAATGTACTTTCGTCAATTCACGCTGCTGTTGGTAGTACTCCCGATGCAATTGTGGGTTCAATGTCTAGTTTAATGTCTAGTTTTTATAAGCAACGCATCGAAGAAATATCACCTTGGTTAAAGGATGATAACTTTCAAGTCAGAGTTTTTGCTAAACGAGTAATTCAATCATTTCAAATAGATATTGAACGTGAGGAGGGCGTGGAAAAACTTAGAGAGCGCAATTGGTAATCGTTTTAAAATCAACTTTGAAATCGCATTGTCTATCGCCATACAACAATTTATTGCTTGAACCATAAGCGAGATGATCACCCCTGAAGAATTAAACGCTATCATCGACCGTATTGTCAAACGTCAGCAGACTGAGACTGATATTGCAGTCCTAAGGCAGTGGCTGAGAAGTGGTGGTCAAATTGTCTCTCAAACAGGCAAGTATACGGTCAATCTAGGACAGGGACAGGAAATTCATATAGGCGATCGCACTTATCAAGGCGTGGACGCCGAAGCAATTCGAGAAATTGTTCGATCTATCCTTGAGGAACTCAAAGCCTCTACTCAATTTGCTAGATCTGAAGAAATTCCCTTCCAATCCTCAAAGCATAAGCAGCCTTCAGTTGATGAATTGGTGCAACAAGTACGATCGCGCTTTCATGATGACATCCAACGCTTACATGGCACGATGCCGCTTCGGGAGGTGGATCGTTGGATGCCTTTGGGTGAATTGTTTGTAGATGTCAATATACTGGAGGAAATCAGCAGTAGCCGCAAATCCGAACTGGATGACCTGTGGCAGGACTTTACGGCTGGAATACAGGGGTATTCGAGCTATTGCAGTTTGGAGCGCATTGGCTTAGGCAAAGAGCA
Source organism: Iningainema sp. (assembly GCA_964657295.1). Classification (GTDB taxonomy): domain Bacteria; phylum Cyanobacteriota; class Cyanobacteriia; order Cyanobacteriales; family Nostocaceae; genus Rhizonema. Next base: position 7,459 of record CAZZVG010000005.1, read on the forward strand.
GCAGCGAGTGTCGGGGCTGGCGGTATTAGAGAAGACCGAAAAAGAAGGAAAAACTACTTATCCCAACTTGATGGTGGTGGGGAAGCCTGGTTCGGGGAAAACAACCTACTTGCAGCGGATTGTTACCGAATGCAATGCTGGACGGTTGCAGCCGCATCGTATTCCGGTATTGATTAAACTCCGGGAATTTGTCGATGACGGTTGCAAGTTTGAGTATAGTCTGAAACCCTACCTGGCGCAGGGCTGGCAGTTGTCTGAGGCTGAGATAGAGTTAGTGCTGGCTCAGGGCAGACCTTTGGTGTTGTTGGATGGCTTGGATGAGGTAACGGGGGAAGTTGGGAAGAAAATTGTCAAGGAAATTAAGCGATTTGCCCGTGTCTATCCGCAGGTGCAGATGGTGGTAACCTGTCGTACACAGAGCCAGGAATCCCGGTTTGAGCGGTTTGATTATGTGGAGGTGGCAGACTTTAATGAGGCTCAAGTGCGAGCTTTTGTGGAGCATTGGTTTAAGACGGTGTGTGCCAGTGTAGAGCAAGGAGAAGCAAAGGCACAGGAGTTTCTGAATAAGCTCTATCTGGAGGAAAACAAGCCGATTCGGGAATTAGCGATTACGCCAATTCTGCTAAGTTTGACTTGTGCAGTGTTTCACCAGACGGCAAAGTTTTACTCGAAGCGGTCGAAGCTTTATGAGGAGGGATTAGAGCTTCTACTGGAGAAGTGGGACAAATCACGTGAGATTCAACGGGATGAGATTTATCGAGACTTGTCCGTGGAACGAAAGCTAGAGTTGTTGAGCTATTTGGCAGTGAAGAAGTTTGAGCAACCGCAGTATGTGTTGTTTAAACAGGGGGAATTGGAGGGGTATATTGCAGAGTTTTTGGGGATTGATCTGCGGGATAGTCGAGCGGTGTTGAGAGCTATTGAGGCGCAGCATGGGTTGTTGATTGAACGAGCGCAGGGTGTTTGGTCTTTCTCTCACCTCACTTTTCAGGAGTACCTTATTGCACGAACCATTGTCTCCAATGGGCATTTATCATATCAAAGCCTACACCAGATCTTTCAGCATATTTATAAACAATACTGGCGAGAGGTGTTTCTGCTGGTAGTAGAAATGCTACCCTATGCAGACGTATTTTTGCTTTTAATGAAAAATACAATTGATAAATCAGCATCACAATATAGACACTTACAAGATTTTCTTGCTTGGGCTAATCAAAAAGCTAATGAAACAGTCAGTCCCTATCAACCTGCTAGTGTACGAGCATTTTATATTGGTCTTGCAATGGGAATCCATGTAATTGATAGTGCTGAGCCTCCCTGGTTTGAAGATTGGCTGCTTAGAGAAATCAGCGACCTCCTCCAATCACTTGATAAAAGAATTCAAATTGATTTGTATTACGGTAGCGGCACAGGATACGGAATCGGTCATTACAAAGGTTCGTTAGAAGGTAGCCTTGCTGTTGACCTGCATCTTTGTCATGCTCGTGCTCATGCTTCATTGTTAGGGCGTGCGGCTTTGTTAGAGGATGCCAGACGATCTGAAAAGATAGATGAAGATGAGGATATTCCCCTTTTTGATGACACAAACTTTTATGAAATTGATAAAGCATTATGTGAAGTTTTCAACTCCTTAATTGAAGAGGATATCAAGATATATATCAAAGATTTAGACAATCAGTTACCGCAGGGAGTTTATAATGATTGGGACGTATACAGGGAATGGTGTAGGACAAAAAGTAATTGCTGGGGTGAAGACTTACGAATGCTAATCATGAAACACCGAAACATCGATTTTGACTGGCAGTTTGACAACAAAAAACTTGCCGTTATCAGAGCGTATTGTTACGCTAATCAACTAATAGTTGAATGCATAAATAATAGTAGGTTGCTGATTGATTGGGTGAGGACGGATATTGAGGAAACATTACTATTACCAATCGTGGAAATTGAAAAGCGTAACTGTGAAGGATTGGTTGGTAAACTGATGCTTGAACTATGCAATACTATTAAAAACCATTTAATTTAGTCCATGCTTTGTAAAAGGTTGGATATGAAAGATAAAGATATCGTGTACTTACCATTCTGAGAAATGAATTGTAGTAAGCCACCGCTCATCCTCAACCATTGTTGCAGTAAGGCAACATCTTATGGAGAGCGATCGCCGTTGAGGATAAGGTCAAAATTAGTTGGCAGTTGATCGTTGACGGTTAACAGAAAATACGCTCAACCAGCTAGAGATTGTTGGGGTCGATTCCTCTCTGTTGCAACCTAGCTAAAAGCTCCTGCAGTTGTTGTTGTTGTCTAGTTGCTACTTCTTCTGGTGCAGGATATGTGTTCCCATTTTGGTCATACCAGTATAGGCATTCTCGCGTGAGTCCTTGATAAGTTCCTCTTTCGCATCCAATGCCTAATCCAACTTCCGGCATCCAAATTATATCCCCGGATTGTAAGATGTATTCTCCATCGACAAGCCGATAAACTTCTAAACGTTGACGCTTGCGACGTAGGCGCGTTGGGGCATAAATAACGTAGTACAAGATGCCTAATTGAGCATAATCTACTTTCTTTTGTTCGTATTCGCCGTTGTAGGTTTGGGAAACAACTTCCAAAGCCACAATTGGCATAATTCCATCTTCTTCCCAAAGTACATAGCTAGAACGTCCATTTTCACCCACAAAACGTTCTACGCCTAAACTCAGAAAGCCGTCAGGAACAATCGCATTTTGACTGGGAGCATAGTAAATTCCCATATTGATCCCAAAAAACCAGTCATCGCGATTTTGCCAAATCAAGGACAAGATAGCGAGTAACAAATTGGGAATTAAAATTTGCAGTTCGTTATCCACAGGAGTGTCATCAGAATCAGGTAATTCCGCCGATGAAGGTAGACAAGCTAACGGGTTGTAGTTGAACATAGCCACGCCTGATAGTTAACTGTTAATTGTATTATAGGATGCTTAAGCAGTTGTATCGGTTAGATTAGGCATTTTATAATACTGACAAAATAATTCGTAATTGATAATGACGCTCGTGCCTCGCGTCATTACGAATTACGAATTATTTTGTCAGACTGGAATTTCCTCTAACTTAATAGTTCCATTTGCCGCTAGGTTGTGTGCTTTTTGAAAAGCAATGACAGCATTTTTAGTATCAGGACCAAAAACCCCATCTATCCTTTGAGGATTTAAATTAGGTTGAGCATTTTTAGGATCAAGAGCAAGTTTAGTGAGACGTTTTTGCAGTTCCTTGACTTTCGGTCCAATCCGACCTTCTTGAAGAGAAATGTTAGGAACTGTCTCAGCTTTCAGCCTATCTAGATTACCGTTGAATGTATTATAATCCACATCTTGAGTAAATGAAGACTTTTGGTCACCAATATACTGATGAAAAGTATGAGCCTTCCAACCGCCAAATAGGTTATTTGGCTGATTAGGGTTGTTATTGTAGCTGGCGATCCAGAGATCGTAGCCAGCTTCACTGAAGCGCGAGGTATTACCCATTTGATGAATCCAAAAGTCAGAATTGGCGTAGATGACAGGTTTGTAGCCTGTTGTACGTTCTACCGATTTTAATAACGTCTCAACTAGGTCAATACTGGCTGCAGTGCTAAGACTAGACCAGTGAATATCAATGTTATTGCGGTTCTGCTCAAATTCTAGATCTACCGATGGTGGCAAATCTCCAGGTTCCATATCTACTGCTTGCGCAAAAAGTCTTACTTGAGTATTCAGGTCATCTGAGGGACGGAAGAACATATAAGCTCCCCGAATTATGTTGTACTCCTTGAGCGCAGGCCAGTAAGTATGAAAGTTTGAATCTATACGAACTGTTCCATAAAGTACTCGTGCATAAGCAAACTGGAAGCCTTCCGCTTTCATTTTTTGCCAATCAACTGTTTCACTAAATTCCGCAATGTCAATACCCTTGATAAACATATGCTTCATCTCCTGTATTAGATAAATGACACCCTTACTCTCCTTTACCTTACTGTAAAATTGTGTTGAATTGGCGTAACTGATATCTACTAAATACCTACTATTTCTTTAGTAATGCCTTGAGCGATCGCAAACTGTAATTAAATATTTTACCAGTAGTAAACAGTTTATATCCAGCTACTAATAAAGCACAGGATGTGAGGATGGCTAAAAGAGATACTGACGCAAAAGCATTGCCAGTAAAAAGCATTACACTAATGCCTAGTGCTATCAAAAACCATCCTAAATTGCGGTACTTATAACGCCAGATTAAGACTACAATCCCTGCAATACATAAGAGGACACCAGGAATACGTACAAAAATACCAATCTGAGTATTAGCGGTTAAAATCAAAATTCCTGTAATCATTAGCACTAAGCCTACAAGCTTGATGAAACGCTCTATAGGAGTTGGTTCCGTGTTAAGAGCAAATTCAATCTGAATCACTGTACCTGGATTATTCAGCATGGTATCAGGTTGAAAAACCACATTTTGTTTTTGGAGAAATATAAACGTTACTTTACTCCCATTACTCAGGTCTATTTGATCTCTTAAGTTAAGTGGGTAGCGCTTTCTTGGTTCAAGCCTGATATTGTTGAGAAATGTGCCATTGGCGCTTCCTAAATCAACAAGATAATAAGTGCTTTCTGCTACTTGAATCTCTGCGTGATTTCGAGAAACAAAATCGGCATTTGGCAAGTAGGAAACATTGATATCAGGTATATATTCGTCCTTTGGCTTGCCAATGCGAATCACAGAAAAATTCAGTGGCAAATCAAAAGAGGTGTTGGTTTGAACATGAAAAAGCTCTAAACTTAGCCCTGTTGTCTCTAATTTGCGTGGGTTTTGCATGGCTTGTTTTTCTGGAGCAATTTCTCAATTAATCTAGATTGTCTTGTGTAAGTAAGTCGGCATAAATAAATGAAAGTTTGTAGTAAGCGCTAAAGCGCTGAAGCTACGAGCCAATTTTATTAACTTTTCTTTACATAATTAGGTTTTTTATCGCCGACTTACTTAGTAGCAAAAACGCTCTTAGTGATAATCTTTTATTTCTTGTTATAATTGTAATACTTATATAGCAATCCTTGCCGGAGCTGTTAAAACAATTCGGAACCTTACATCTTGCACCACCCTCAGAAACCGGGAATATAAGCAAATCAGTAAAGCTGAAACCGTTAATTTATCGTTCTTGTGGGGGAGCGTAAGCGCCGACACGAGTGGTAAAAATTTCTTCAGAAGATCGATAGCTGAATGCTTACAACCTATTGAAAAGAAAATTGGATACAAAAAGAAAGTTTATTTTACGTAGAAGTTCAGGTAATTGTTGATAAATTTTGACTAGTACATGACGGCGGAAATAAAGCTACCATTCGGAATTGCGAGAAAGCCTGCAACTCAAGCTTTTTTAATTTTTAATTTTTAATTCCGCGCAGCGGTACTAGAGTTATCAAACATAGACGATATTAACATCTGTTCAAAGACTTTTGAGAGAGTAGTTTGAAAACGCTGTCGATGCTTGAGTTTCAAAAATTGTCGGACTATTTCAGTAGTAACACTAGAGCCGTTTCTATTATCTACAACTTGAACTGTGCGCAGAGTCTCCAACTGTAGTTCTTTTTTTACCATCAACTCAGAAATACCAGTTGCACCGACACCGCTTTCGACAGCGGCTTTTGTCATCTCGCCACTAGTGAACACTAAAATTACATTCAGTTCATTAAGATTGATTCCCCAATGTTGCAAGGCTGACTCAAATCTTTGCTGTGTTCCAGATCCAGGCTCTCGCATTATCCAAGCTGTTTTAGTCAGTTCCTTGGTCGTAATCTGTGCGCACTTATACCAAGGGTGAGATTTGCCGACAACAACTTGTAAGCGATCGCTGCCAACAATTTCTTGATCCAGACAACTCACAAGTGCTGGTTTAACATCTCCTTCTATCAAACCCAAATCAAATTGTCCCGTCGCTGTCCCGACACAAATCTCTTCTGTATTGGCGAGAGTACAGTTAATTTTAATACCAGGATATTGAAGCTTAAACTCACTAATCTTACTAGGGAGCCAGTAGTTACCAATTGTCAGACTCGAACCTAATTTTAATTCGCCCCTTTGCATATTATTCAACTCCCGCAATCCCCGCTCAGATAAACTAACGTGGTCGAGAATTTTCTTTGCTTCCATTTGCAGTAACTTTCCTGCTTCAGCGATCTCGATATGACGACCAATCCGATGGAACAGTTTCACTCCATATTCCTGCTCTAAGCTTTGGATTGCTGCACTGACAGCAGGCTGAGTAATATACAGCATTTCCGCTGCACGAGTAAAATGTAGATGTTCCGCCACAGCTAAGAAGATTCGTAGCTGCTCAAGCGTCATCCCTGCCATTTAAGATATTCCTAAAACTAGGTGTTTAATGATTTATCAGTTCTATTTATCATTGTGACAAAAAAAAGTATGTCAGTGTGACGATAATATTGCCGTTTTCGCACGCTTGTGCTTCCAATTGACTTTGGCAAACTTATGCTTATAATCGTAATCATAAGCGCATAACTTATAGCTAGCGGCTAAACTTGTTAATCATAGCCAAGAGACTGTTGAACTTCACGTAAGTAAGACCGAACCCAGAGGTTACGCATCACACCAGGCTTGGTAATTCGTTGAGTAACCCGACGTTGTGTAGGTTTTTGTCCTTGTGAATGAAGCAATTGAGCAGCATTTTGTATTTCTTGGCATACAAGTTCTCTTTTTTCCTTACCAATTACATTATTGTATTCTTGGTAACGTTTGGAGATAGAACGAGAAAGCTCTGGAAAATATCTGTATAAATAGCTGTTATTTTTGTAGCCTAGTCGTCGAGAAATTTCTTCAAATGAAGGAGGTGGAAATTCCTGAAGTGCTAGTTCAAGAACAGGTTGAATTTTTTGGTGTCTAATCAAGCTTTTATAATTAGCATAATTAACTTTAATGATTTGGGATAATTCTGGAAAATGATGCTGTAAAAAATTTAAACTCTTATTTAGACGAAGAGCAACATCTTCTAAAGAAGGTGGTGGGTATTCATTAATTACTTCGAGAAGAATTATATTTAAAACTTGTTTTCTCTCTGAACTTACTCTCTTATAAGATTTTCTTGGCTTCTCAGTTTGAGTGGGGTTCGGATAATGAACATAATTATCAAAAAACAACACATCTGTTGTCAAAAAATCTAGCAATTTGATTTTCGCACAATGAGTTAACAACAAAAGCTTATCTAGTTGAGGTATTACCTTTCCCTTGCGCCATAAACCAATTGTTGCTTCATTTACAACAATGGCACGGGATAAAGCAGATTGATTTGATTGAAATATTTGATTAATAAAAGTAGTAATGTTATTACTAATCCGATTTGAATCGAGAGTAGATTTGATAGTGGGTGTAGCTGCAATTAAGTCTCCTAACTCGTTAGCAATGTAAAGTTGCCAAGCAATTTCATCTCTGGTATTCATTTTATCTACTTCACCATTTTTATATTGGTAACTCCCCAGCCATTTACCGCATTTATTACAGTGTCCTGGCTGGGAATCACCAGAAAATACAAGTTGTTGAGCCAAACAATGAGGACATACAGACACAAACATGTGATTGTGTCTGGGACAAATTTCAACTACATTGATACACCAAATAAGTGGCTCATAAATAATCTTGCTAGTATCACGCCATTCTTGATAACAAAAGGGACACCAAGCACGTTTATGGCGAAGTAAACACCTTTTGGAAAGGACTTCTACCCAAGGTATGAGAGTCAGAAAATGTAAGTCTGTTCGTTTCGTCAAGGTAGACATTGCATATATTAAATTACTTGCAATCAAGCCTGTTCCATTAGTTGTTGTTCTATCTCTGCCAATTCTAAGTATTTTACTGATACTTTCATCTCTTGAATTGTTGGAGTTTAAAAATTTTGTTTCTCTACTCATAAGTGGGGCAATTTCATTTAGAAGTAGCCGCCTGGTAGTGGTGCAATGTTGTTCAGCTAGTCGAGTGACATAGCTTGTTAAACTTTCTACATAAGGAGTTCCTATACCAATTGGCTCTAGATTATATAAACGGCTTCTTGGTGGAATCGGAGATTTTTGGGTATCCCACGATGGGTAAATTTTTAGGTTTAATATAGGGATATGACTCATATTCCTACTTGATGACGCTTAGGTAATGGTTTTCCAACTTTCTTATGCACTCTTCTAGAAGCTGAGTCATCCTGTTGTGGTTGAATCTCAACTTTTTTCATATCATTATCAAGATGAGCTTCATTTATCGGTAAGCCCAATTCTGCACGCAGTTGCTGAACTTCCGCTTCAAGTTGTGCATGATTTTTCTCACCTTCTTTAATTTTTTTGAGGATGTTCCGGCATTGGGTAACGGATAAGGCGCGACGTTCTAGGTGCTTAAGTTCAACGTAACCGTTCAGGGGAGGGTACGAAGTTAATAGGGTTTGAGGCATCATCAAGCCCATAAATTTGAGGAATGCGTTCAGGGGGGAGCGATCGTTACAAAAAAACCTGACTCAATTTTCGGTCGGCGAACCGCACAAAAAACACCCAAACAAGATTGAACTACCCCTACGCCGACTTACGGTAAATCTGGGCAACCTTGACAATCTGGGCAACCTTGGCAAAAAGATCTGAGTTCTGGGATCAACAAGTCCATCTTTCTTACAACCGTTGGGCGTTGCTCCAGCCGAACATCCATGATTACGCCCAAGCGCTCCACACGCGGCGGTATGGTTGAAGGTTGCCCAGATTTCCCAAGATTTTTTGGAACCTGCTAGTGATGGCGTTGAAGTGAAGACACAAATGACTTCTTGACAATGCACAATTTCAAGAACTGGGAGATGAAAAATCAGGATTAAGCAGCGTTTATTACTTGCTCACAAGAAGCAGGAACTTCTGGAAGTAAGGATGGAGCTGGTTTACCTGTGCGTGCGGCACTCATTGCTGCGGTCATAAAATCCAGAACATTCCGCCGCTGAACCTGTGCGGTTGTGACAACGGTTAACATCCGAGCCACAAAAGCACTCCCCGTTTGAGTTTGAGAACCAAAACTGGTGCGTCGCCATATCACCGCAGGACGGATGGCTCTTACGTACGCATTATTAGTTGGTTCTACACCCTCAACACTGACAAACAACCATAAGGCTGGCTCCACTCTCAGTAGTTGGCGACAAGTGCGGACTGTTTTAGCTAGCGGCGTTTTTTCTTGTGTCCCAATCTCATAGTCGTCCGCTTCTTTTAAAGTGGATTTGACATTCGCGCGAATTTCCTGAACAAATAGTTGAAACTCGCAACGTGTCAAAGTTCCATCCCGAACCCGATGCCACAGTTCAAATAATTTCTCTTGTTGCCTAACTAATGCAGTTCCCAATTCTTTGGATACGCCAGGACGTTCCGAGATTTTGATAAATTCTCGCCGCAAATGCGCCCAACACAATTGCCGACGTTCCAAGTTAACCCAGTTATACGCTCCATGACGGACGTTTGTCAAAATCCCGCCAAAATTTTCACCCAGTAAGTTATGGGCTGCTTGCGAGCAGCGCGAAAGCGCAATCTCAAAAAATGTGACTAGCGGTGTCACCGCAACCCACAACCAGGCTTGGCGTTGTTTGGGGTTGCATCCATCAACGTTACCTTGGTCAAAGCTTGTTTCATCGGCTCCAACCACGTATGAGTTTTGGACGTATATTTTTGCCTCTTCAACCGCATCGCTAACCGCATCGCTCGCTTCAAGTCTCAGCTTGTTGACAGTGCCCAAGGACATTGAGATTGCAAATAAATCTTGCATGGCACTTTGCACCATTCTCTGACTGTGGCGATACAGTCCACTCAATAAAGCTACCATTGCTACTACTCTTACACCGTAACCACTTGGGTTGACATCCAGTGGTAGTGTTGCACGGGTACTAGTACCACATTGCTGACACACCAATTGATGCAGGCGATGTTCCACCACGATGGGGGTGATTGGCGGAATTTCTACTATCTGATGACGGTAAGGGTTGACATCTTCCCCCAAAAGTTTTTCACCACAACAGGCACAAGTTCCTGGACGGTGGTCAATGACATCAGAACATTCTTCTACGGAGTACAAAGAGCGATTATGACCTTCATGACCTGATTGACCTCCCCGGTTTTTACTGCTTTTGGCTTTTCGAGGTTTTTTTGCAACGCTTGGTGGGTCAAGGGCGGGCGACGACGATGAGTTCAAAGATGTACGATTGATTTTTTCTAATAGCTGCTGATGAACTACCAATAGCTCTGCTACTTGTTGTTCCAATTTTTCGATACCTTGCGCCATCGACTCCACCAGTTTTTTGACACTGGCTGGAGTGTTTTCCCAATCCTCTGGAGGGATCTGATTGAGATAGGTAGGGCGCTGTTTTTCCATAACACCCAATTTATCAGCATTTTGCCCCACTTTTTACTTTAACCTTTAACAAGCGCCTAAGTCGCTTGACACTTGGGGGCGTTCAAGCCCAATCTGACTGTCAAAGAATCTGTATGTAAGCAGGGCAATTCTCATTCATGCCTATGAGCTTACCTGATTCTGGTTGCGGTTTTTCACGATCGCCTTTCTACCCCCCCTGAACGGTTACATTTTTTCTAATGATAAAAAAGTCTGGGGTGTAGAAAAATCCTAATTGACGCCCCAACAAAGATTGATATTTAATTTTAAATGCAGGGGGTTGGTCATAAAATTCTAGAACCTCGTCCGAATGCTCTAGTTCATAGATAAAGGGAAGCTCAACTTTATGAGACTCAAACTGAATAGTTTTTTTGTTCTTTTTGCTAGGATAAAAACCTGAAACATTTTTTCTTCCACCCCCGACTCGTCGAGCTGGTTCGCTCTGACGGATTGCTTGAATCGTTTTTACAGTTAATTCAGGTAAGTTTTGGTCAATACACCATTTTCCAAACTCATAATCGGTGAGCATTTCCCTGACCTCAATCCTGTCATTGAAGAATTCAGCCATTCTGGAGCGCCGCTGATGACGCTCCAGAAATCTTTTTTTTGTTAAACATGCTGTACACTACGACAGCAAGCTTACGACAACAGGAATCAATGACTAAAAGAAATGTTACCCGCTCTACCGCTCAAGTCTGCAGCGCACACTAATAATTGTCTTAATGCTATCCATTGCTACAAAAATATTTCAGACAGTTTACCTAACTTAACTATTTTGGCAAGCTTATGGTATCATTTCTCGTTTTCGGCAATATTATCATGACTGTCGGCAGATTTTGGTAGTGAGTGTTTAATTAAAGAATAAGTTTTTCAGCCTAAGTCTAGGCAATATTTTGGTTCCAGTTTTGGCAATATTATCGTCCCACTGACAGGCATTTACTAACCAGGATTATTTGCAACCAACCTGCAATCATCCGTCATTTCACGTTACAGGTTTCAATATTTGACTTCTGTAACAAATCGCGTACAATTGTTCGTGTCAGCACTGGAAAGGAGCAACACAATGAGTGAAGCCACGCTCGGCGACCGATTCACGTTCCCCGGCACGTCATTAACGGTGCAACGGATAGGCTACGGCGCGATGCAGCTGGCCGGTCCTGGCGTGTGGGGGCAGCCCTTGGACCCGGACAGTGCCGTCGCCGTCCTCCGCGAGGCCGTCGCGGCCGGCGTGAACCATATCGACACGGCCGACTTCTACGGACCGCACGTCACCAACCAGATCATCCGGCAGGCCCTGCACCCGTACCCGACAGGGGTGGTGATCGTCACCAAGCTCGGTGCCCGCCGCCCTCCCGACAAGTCGTGGCAGCCGGCCATCTCGCCCGAAGACCTGACCACCGGCGTCCACGACAACCTCCGCAACTTGGGCCTGGACGCGCTCGACATCGTCAACTACCGCGTGATGGGGTCGGGCCACGGCCCCGAGGAGGGATCCATCGCCGAGCAGGTGACGGTACTGGCCGACCTCCGGCGCAAGGGGCTGATCCGCCACATCGGTCTGAGCAACGTCACGGCCGCCCAGGTGGTCGAGGCGCAGGCGATCGCCGACGTCGTGTGCGTGCAGAACAACTACAACCTGGCCCATCGCCACGACGACGCCCTGATCGACGACTTGGCCCGACAGGGCATCGCCTACGTGCCGTTCTTCCCGCTCGGCGGGTTCTCGCCGCTGCAGTCGTCCACCCTGTTGTCCGTCGCAGGCCGACTCGGGGCCACGCCGATGCAGGTCGCGCTGGCGTGGCTGCTGCACCGATCGCCCAACATCCTGTTGATCCCCGGCACGTCGTCAGTCGCCCACCTCCGTGAGAACCTCGCCGCCGGTCAGTTGACGCTGTCGCCGCAAACAAGAGCGGAGTTGGACGGCATCGCC
>CAZZVG010000006.1:0-19767 GCA_964657295.1 Iningainema sp.
GAACGGAGTACAAAGCAGCTGTAATTACCAGCTGCTTTTTTGTTTACGGTTACTCTTTGGTGGGAATACGATTCTAACTGTACATTCTACTATTAACTTTAGGAGAGTGTAAGATCCAAGAAAGATCTAATTTGAAGTACTTTAGTTACACTAACCATCACTATAAGCCTACTAAATGAGTGTAAATATTAAGGAGTACATGCCGTGAAAGAACTTAAGAACATGAATGCAGAAGTTTATAAAGAAGACACAGACTTTGATGATACTAAATTGAACAATGTAGAGGAAGCAGATAACGATTATGAAGAATACGAGAAAGATAGATTAATATATGATCCTGAAAAAATAAACATTGTTACTAGGGAACCAACAATTGAGCAATTACTAAGAAGAATTGATGAAGAAGCTCTTGACTTAGCACCTGATTTTCAACGTCATGCGAATGTATGGAATAATGACGCTAAAAGCAGGCTGATTGAGTCTATCATCATTCGGATTCCACTACCTGCTTTTTATATAGATGCGACTAATGAGAATAAATGGTTGGTTGTAGATGGAATACAAAGGCTATTTGCGCTCAAACAGTTTATTAGTGATAAGCAACTTAAGCTGATTGGACTAGAGTATCTTATCAATCTTGAGGGTAAAACCTATGATGAACTGGAGCGTAGATACCAGCGTCGGATCGAAGAAACTCAAGTTACAGTATATCTGATTGAAAAAGGAACACCTCCAGAAGTTAAATATAATATTTTCAAACGTATTAATACAGGAGGAGAGCCTCTTTCGCCACAAGAACTTCGACATGCTCTAAATCCCGGTAAGGGAACACAGTTTTTGGCTACACTAGCTGCATCTCAAGAATTTCACCAGGTAGTTACTTTGAGCGATTCCCGAAAAATGCGTATGGATGACCGTGAGTTTATATTAGGTTTTTTAGCATTCAAGCTAACCTCATATAAAGATTATAAAGACAATAATAGAGATATATTTTTGACTAAAGCATTAGCTAAAACTAATAACTTATCTCAAAAAGAGTTAAGTAATATTGAGGAAGATTTTAAAAAGGCAATGATTATTGTTAGAGAAATTTTTGGTAAAGATGCCTTTCGTAAAATATCTAAAAAGCAGAAAAAAAGGTATCCAATTAATAAAGCATTATTTGAAGCATGGTCAGTTAATATGAGTCATCTTACTGATGAACAAATTATGAAATTGAAGCATAATCAGCAACAAGTAATTAGTAAATTTATTGAAGATGTTGATAATGATCAAGAATTTCTTTTATCTATCTCTCAAGCTGCGACCAAGGTCGAATATAGATTTAGTAGAATTGAAAAAATAATCAGAGAAGTACTTTTATGATTAATCGACTTCGAGTAAATAACTTTAAACCTTTTAAAGATCAGATATTGAACTTTAAACCACTCACCCTTCTTTCTGGTCTTAATAGTACTGGTAAATCTTCTGTTATTCAGGCACTAATGCTGCTGCGTCAATCTTATCAACAAGGAATGTTGCCAAAAATAGGTTTGGCGCTAAATGGTGATTTAGTTCGTATCGGTACGGCTCAAGATGCCCTGTTTGAAGGAGCAAACAATGATGGATTAGAACTCTGGAGTCGAAGAGAAGAGTTATTTCCCCATTTGATATTTTGCAGTCACCTCAATAAGCAATTGGAAAATCTTAAAAGTGGCGATCCAATGCTAAGACAGGTTGAGAGACGCTTGTCTGAGCTTGAAAACTACTGTAAGATTTGGATATCAGTTTCGTTTAATCGAGATAGTCTTAAGAGCAAGGCAACTCCCGAGAGCGATTCAAGACTTAATCAGTTCGGGCAGAAACTAACTTTTAGGTGTCCTGATGGTGAGAAGCGTAGATTCAGTTGGCACGTCAGAATGACACCAGGAGCTTGGCGTCTTTATTTCTTTGTAGATTTAGAACCAGGAAATCTCATCATCGGGTATATTGGTTCCAAAATTCTATAATTTCAACATTATAGTGAGACAGTCGCGATCGCAACTACTAATTCTACGACTTTGGTAAGTTTTTAAACCGCCGATCACCCATATTGATAGAGTACAGGGGTACCTTAGGCAGGTTAAAGTAGATGTAAGTAGATAGAATTGCTTTGAACTAAATGGCTGATTCAAGCATAGAAGAAATTTCCGCGCAGTTAGAAAGCTCTAATTTGCGCGATCGCATGGTAGCACTTGCCTCTTTAAGGAATATTCCTGCAGAGGAAGCTGTCCCTTTGATTAAAAAGGTGTTGGACGACGAATCTCTCCAATTGCGCTCAATGGCAATATTTGCCTTAGGGGTTAAACAAACGGCAGAATGTTACCCAATTTTAGTGCAAACTCTAGAAACTGACCCAGATTATGGTATACGTGCTGATGCTGCTGGTGCATTGGGGTATTTAGGTGACATTAGAGGTTTTGAACCTTTGGTAAGGGCTTTTTACGAAGATACCGATTGGTTGGTCCGTTTTAGTGCCGCAGTTTCCTTGGGCAATCTGAAAGATCCCCGTGCTCATGAAGTCCTGATTAAAGCGCTGGATAGTGAGGAAGTTGTCGTACAACAAGCGGCGATCGCTGCATTGGGAGAAATCAAAGATATATCGGCAATAGATCATATTCTCCGCTTCGCCCAATCAGATGATTGGTTAGTGCGCCAACGCCTTGCAGAAGCCTTAGGTCATCTTCAAAGTCCCAAGAGTATCTCGGCCTTAAAATACCTGGAAAAAGATAGTCATCCTCACGTTTCTGAGTCAGCGAGGATCTCTCTCCAAAAGCTCGAGGCAGAGGAATAGTCTGGGGATTAAACCCCTAGAGGAAGTAGGAATTGTGGGTTTTTGCTGGCAACTAACAGTGAGAATGTATAGTAGTCAAAGTTTAGTAAACTTGCGATGAACCTGCTACTTTAAAAAAGAGTAATGAATTGGATTTTGACGTGAATATTGAAGAGTTTTTTGAGTTGAGTGCTGGTAAGTGGTTTTCTCATCGCACCAGCCATCATTTGGCCTTTAAGCAAGCAGAAAATGGCAAATCCGACATCGTGATCGAGATGCTGTCTGCAGATCATCCAGATGTTGTCAAACTGTGCGAACAATATGAATTTGACCCCAGCCGTGCATCCTGTGGTGCAAGAGTCACTTGGAACGGGACGATGGAATGGGATGAAGAGAAACACAATGGTTCTACAGTATTGGCGATTGTTCCTAATGAAGATGATCCCGATGAAGGCAAGTTGCTGCGGGAAATGGGTTATGCAGAGAAGACTCCAGTCGCCGGAAGCTACAAGATAGGTAGTGACGGTGCGCTGACACTAGTTACAGAGTACGAAACTATGTGGTCTGAGGAACGTTTGTGGTTTGCCAGTCCCAATTTGCGAATGCGGGTGGGTGTCTTGAAACGTTTTGGCGGCTTTAGTATGGCTTCCTTCACTTCTGAGATTCGCATGGGTGGGCAACCTGCACAGAAAGCTTCCGAAGCCACTCAGTCAGTATCAAGTTAGTGTCATCTAAAACTATGGTTAACTCCTGTTAACCATAGCTTTTCGTGTCTTGTTTCCTTTGTCGTCGCTTCATCTAAATCGAGAGTCGTAGACTCAACTGGGTGAATGTAAGATGGTAGGAAATATACTAGGCAAATACGTAGCATCTTTGATAAGATTGGGGTACAGTTATTCAATGATTTTGCTTGCAATCTTATCAAACTCAATATTTACAGAGTTGGCTAAATGCTTAAATATGTAACAAATGAGACAAAACCTGTGGCAATGGCAATATAATAATGACCAACAAACCCATTGCCAGTAAACCCCAAACATCACGTTTATTATCTAGTTCAGTGACATCATTGAGAGCAGGCTCGTCAATGAGCGGTATAAACCATAACATAATCGCCCAGATAAAGAACTCTGGCTGCACTAAAGAAAGAAGGAGAAGCAGCAAGCGAGAAACTTGACCAATGATGATAGCGGTTCTTTGCCCAAACATAGCGTGGATGATGTGACCGCCGTCAAGTTGTCCTACTGGCATCAAGTTCAATGCCGTGACTATCAGACCTAAAAAACCTGCTACAGCTACAGGATGTAAGTCAATAGCAGATTTTGCTGTTAATTGACTTCCCAAAGCTAACTTCGAGAGAATTGCAAGTAAGATAGAATTTTGAGGATTGAGAGCGTCAGGATTCAGAAGTCCTGTTTTTTCAGTGATGGCAATCACTCGAGAATGAGCCAAACCCCAGATGAGTAAGGGTAAGGTGACAATAAACCCTGCAATTGGTCCAGCAATACTCAGGTCAAATAAAGCTTTACGGTTAGGTACGGGACTACGCATTTGAATAAATGCACCAAAAGTTCCCAGGAAAAAAGGTACCGGAATAAAGTAAGGCAGTGTCGAGCGAATTTTGTAGTACCTAGCTGTCAAATAGTGGCCTAGTTCGTGGATGCCCAAAATTGCGATGATTGCCAACGCATAGGGTAATCCCTTCAGAAATGTAACTGGGTGGGAATAACCTGATGTAGGATCGATACCAGCAATCCTCGTTCCTACCAAGGTCGTCGTCATGAACGTAGCGACAAGAAGTACAAGCGCTAATCCAGGTCGGGTTAACTTCTCTGAGTGGCGTGTATGAGTTTTAGCCGCTTGAGTATTGGGAACAAGAACAAAGAAGGGTTTGCCATTCAAACCTTCTTGAAAGATCAGTACAAAGCGCTCCCCAAACTGTGCTTCTATATTTGACTTAACCTGTTGATAAGCGTTAGTCGGATTAGTTTTTAATTTACCTCGGCAAATGACAGCTTGAGGTCGATACTCAATGTTTTGGATGTAGTACACAGACCAGGGAAAACAATTTCGCAGCTGGGTTTCTTCTGTTGGCTCAATGGGACGCACTGGTAGTGATTCTGCGATAGGATGGATAGCCGACTGTTGATTCTGGTGCTTTGGGTTCGGTCTTCTCCTTGAGCGAGCGACGTCCCCACTGAAACTACAGCCAGTATAACAGAGGGTAGATGATTATCAGCTAAATCGTAAGAGTTTTTGTTGACTACCACACACCATATTCTAACCCGTCCAAAGCAGTACTGGTTCGATCATTACCAAGCTTAATAGCCACAGAGGCGTTCTATATATACTGCACCATGAAATTAATTCCCTGTCATAGTACAAGAACAACCCAAAATCCCATATGAGTTTTGCTAATCCCATACCTCAAGAATCGAATGATAAACTCAAGCCACCACGAATAGTCCTTTCTCAGGACGCCCTGAACCTCGGGTCCGGTTCGGACTTAACGCTCAATACTATTTTTGCCTTTCCACCGAATCGAGAGACGTTAGGAGGAACCGCTTATTTTATTGTTAGAAATGAAGGCAATATCTTGATCGATTGTCCAGCATGGGACCAGACAACTCAGGATTTTTTGCATTTGCATGGTGGCGTACGTTGGTTATTTTTGACACATCGGAGTGCGATCGCGCTGACAGCAAAAATTCAGCAAACCTTCTCCTTGGAGATTCTGATCCAAGAACAAGAAGCTTATTTAATACCCGGATTAACTCTCACAACCTTTGAAAAAGAATTCACTCTAAATTCAGTAGCAAGACTCATTTGGACACCCGGTCATTCTCCGGGTTCATCCTGCCTTTACTATAGTGATTTTGGCGGTGTACTGTTATCGGGACGTCATTTACTTCCCGATAACCTTGGTAAACCCATGCCATTGCGAACAGCTAAAACCTTTCACTGGCTCCGACAAATTAAGAGTCTCCAGTTGCTGCGCGATCGCTTTACACCAGAAACTCTTCAGTATATTTGTCCTGGTGCAAACACAGGATTTCTCAGAGGAAAACGAGCAATAGATCGAGCTTACGAGCACTTAGTTAGTTTAGATTTACAAGCTCTGCAACAGACAGATCCTCGTCTTTAAAGCAGCTCCTACGTATTCCCCACTACCAAATTTTTCGCCAAGATTTCCACTGCTGCTTGATATTGGAGATCAGCTTCTGTACCAATCTGTTGACGATTGATGTTAACAGAGGGAATAACTTGATCTGGATGAATACCTAATTTGTTAATATCTCGATGGTTAGGAGTTTCGTACTTAGCAATTGTGACGGCTAAGCCAGAACCATCTGATAACTCAAATAAGGATTGGATTAAACCTTTACCAAAGGTAGTTTCTCCAACTAGTGAGGCCCGATGATTATCTTGTAAAGCACCAGCGAGGATCTCACTAGCACTGGCAGTTCCTTGATTCACCAAAACAACTAACGGATCTTTTGTCAGGGAAGGACCTTTGGCTTCAAAGGAACCCTGAATGCCTTGCCTGTTGACCGTGTAAACGACGGTACCAGAGTCTAACCACAAACGGGCAATTTCAATTCCCGCCTGCAACAGTCCACCAGGATTGTTTCGTAAATCGAGAATATAGGCATCAGCACCTTTTTTCTCTAAACTGGAAATAGCACGTGCCAGTTCTGCCGATGCATTAGCATTAAATTGTGTGAGGCGAATGTATCCTAAGGGTATTCCTTGAGGGGACGAATGTAATTCTGCTACCACTGGGTTAAGGGCAATGCGATCGCGTACTATTTGAATTTCCTTTTCTCCTCCATCTCGTTCAATCAATAAGGTAACAGAGCTACCAATTGGTCCGCGCATTCTAGTAGCAGCTTCGTCGAGAGTGAGTTTTTCGGTAGAAAAGCCTTCAATTTTGAGGATGCGATCATGTGGTTTCATGCCAGCTTTTTCTGCTGGTGAACCAGCAATGGGAGACACAACCTCTAGCTTTCCAGTTTCCGAATTGAGGGCAATTTGCAATCCTACCCCCGTGAGTTCCCCAGAGGTATTGACTTGCAAACTACGGTACTGCTCTCGGTCTAAAAAGCGGGTAAAAGGGTCGTTAAGGCTCCGAAGCATTGTTTGAATTGCCGCATAAGCTTCTGGGGAATCGTTGAGCGGATTCTCTAAGGCCTTTTTTCGTAAAGCTGCCCAATTTTGATGATTAAATGTCCCATCTATATAAGTATGATTGACAATTCGCCAAACCTCCGTAACTAGCCTTTGTTCCTCTGTTAAAGCCAATACAGGTTGACAAAAGCTGCAAAAGCCCAACCAAAAAGTTATGAGCAGTGATGATCCAATCCGAAAAAACTGTTTGTGCATGAACCTTATTTTCACTTCCACTTTCAACCCAAATTACAATAAGAGCGCAAGAATACCCATTGACTTTTAGTTATGGGACAGGGATTTGCCTGTGGAGGAACCAGCACAAAGAGTACGTGTCTTCCACCGAAGTAGAAGAGGAGCGTTGGAATTCTTCCTACAGAACTGCCCTGCCCAGATGAACGGCGGCGCATGTAATGCTTGTTGACGGTTAATTGTAATTAGGAATTTAAGTCAACAGCTAACCTCAACAGTTAATGCGCTCATCCCCGGTACTGAATCAGGGAATGGGATCTGAACAGAACCATCTTGATGAAATCTATTTCTTGATTATGTTACAGAAATTGTCCAGAGTATTGGATTGCGTCCAAAGTCGCCCTTCATTGAATATAGATAAACTTGGGTCAACTTTAAGAGCAGTGGTACAATTGAATCATGTAGTGTGGTGAGTGGGATCAACTCACCGAGCGATAAGATCTACTTTGTGTCCACAACTTTGTGTGTTTGGGTGCGAAGAGAACGCAATACATACCCTCTTTCAAGAGTGTGAGCTTTTTTAATATGAAAGTAAACGCTCTTACTGCTCGCAACGCTGACGAGCAAAATTCTCTTTGTGAAACTCCCAAAATTATTAATTGGGATATTTATCAACCGCGAGCAATTCCTAGGAACTTGAGATTGTATGGCTAACGTTTACGACTGGTTTGAGGAACGCTTGGAGATTCAAGCCCTCGCTGAAGACGTTACTAGCAAGTACGTCCCCCCTCACGTCAACATCTTTTACTGTCTTGGTGGCATCACCCTAACCTGCTTTCTCATTCAGTTCGCCACTGGATTTGCCATGACATTCTACTACAAGCCAACTGTTACCGAAGCTTATTCTTCAGTGCAGTACTTAATGAATGAAGTGAACTTCGGCTGGCTGATTCGCTCCGTCCATCGCTGGTCTGCCAGTATGATGGTGCTGATGATGATTTTGCACGTCTTCCGGATTTACCTAACAGGTGGTTTCAAAAAACCTCGCGAACTCACTTGGGTAACTGGTGTGATATTAGCTGTGATCACCGTTTCCTTCGGTGTGACTGGTTACTCCTTACCTTGGGACCAAGTAGGTTACTGGGCTGTGAAAATTGTCAGCGGCGTACCAGAGGCAATTCCCATTGTGGGCACAACCATATCTGAATTGCTACGTGGTGGATCGAGTGTCGGGCAAGCAACATTGACTCGCTATTACAGCGCACACACCTTTGTGTTGCCTTGGTTCATTGCTGTCTTTATGCTGCTCCACTTCTTGATGATCCGCAAGCAAGGGATTTCTGGTCCTTTGTAATTTAGCTTTTGCTTTTGAGTTGTCAAATTAGTTGTAGCAGTAAGGCAATCAGCCCTTCTGACTCGGGGAAAGGCGACGTTAATAGGACTGCTATTACCATCAGTATCCTGAACTTTTCAAGGTGAGGCGGTAGGTCTAAAAGTTGACAAAGCTCAAACCCAAGAAGTGTTGACGGCTGATTGCTTACGAAAAATCTCACAAATTAAATTCCGTACCAACCAAGAGTGGCAGGCGATCGGGCAAAGGCTGTTCATAGCAAGATTGATTTGTTTGTTTTAAACTAATAACAATCAAGGCCACAAGCTCCACAAGCTTTTCGTTGTGCATTATTTGGACGCTCCGGGTTGTTATTTGCTACAAAAGATGCATGACAGTCTCGATCGTCCAAGGCTGCAAGACAGATCCGCTTTAGCTGATAGATGAATCACAGAAGCTAATGCCCGAAAGCCAGTAGCTTTCACAAATGCTTTAACTTAACTTAGGCAGGAGAGCATATTTCAAAATGGCAACAGTAAAAAAACCCGATCTTAGCGATCCATCCTTGAGAGCCAAACTCGCCAAAGGTATGGGTCACAACTACTACGGTGAACCAGCTTGGCCTAATGACTTACTCTATATCTTTCCAGTAGTGATCATGGGAACCTTCGCGGCGATCGTCGCTTTAGCTGTGCTAGACCCCGCTATGACAGGAGAACCAGCAGATCCCTTCGCTACACCATTGGAAATTCTACCGGAGTGGTACTTATATCCTGTATTCCAAATTCTGCGTTCAGTTCCTAACAAACTCATCGGGGTATTAGCAATGGCTGCCGTACCCTTAGGGCTAACACTCGTTCCCTTTATTGAGAACGTTAATAAATTCCAGAATCCATTCCGCCGTCCAGTAGCAACAACTGTGTTTCTCATTGGCACCTTGGTCACCCTATGGTTGGGTATTGGTGCTGCCTTACCATTAGATAAATCCCTCACTTTGGGATTGTTCTAAATCAGTGATAACGGGTATAAATGTTTAGGGAATTTGTCAAACGCTTCCCTACACCCGTATCCCCCTGTATCATAGCAGAAGGGTTTTGACGCCTGTTAACTTCAAGAGCATATTATAAAGATGTGTTTTTGAAAACAACTAACAGGCGTTAATTTTAATCATCTGGGGTGGATCTATGCTGTGGCAAAATATAAAATCTGTAATCTATAGCGATCCTATTTGAGTTGTTAGACTGCTCGTTATAACCGTCCTTTGTCACAATTGATGACGACCTACACGTAATAGCTCACAAATCATTTAGGAATGCTGTATAACAGAGATAAACGTTTCTGTAAGCATTCAGCTATTAGCCTAAATAACTTGTAACATATCGGGTTAGGTGATCTATGTTTACGTAAAGTTACCGCTTAAGGGAAAATTACCCTGGCAGACTGTAGTAAATTTCTTTCATAGCTGACTGCTGATTGCTGAAGTGCTGAATTTACACATTTTTCATACACTTACATTCAAGTCAAGGTCAATGCTTACCATAGTGCAGCAAGACCAACTGACGGTGAAGAGCGAACTGAAGCTTCTAAATCAGGTGCAACAATGGTTTGAGGAATTCTGTCTGCAATATTTGCCTCGATTAGGTTGGTCGGAAAGCCAACTCTACCGCCTCAATTTAGCATTAGCAGAAGGCTTTACTAACGCCGTGCGTCATGCTCATAATGCTTTACCACCGGAAACAACAATTGATATTGACGTTTCGCTGTGGATTGACCGAGTGGAGATCAAGATTTGGGATCGTGGAAAACCTTTTAATCCTGACGATATTGCAGAACCAGAACCGGGCACTCTGCAAGTAGGAGGGTATGGATGGTTTCTTCTACGACGGTTGGCTGACCATATTATCTATGAACGTGGTGCAGATGAGAGAAATTGTCTGCTGATCGTTAAGTATGGTCCAATAGAACAGCAATAAGGACGAGACGGAATATCTTATTATTACGTGCGATGCCGCGCAACTGCCATTACCGTGACGCAGGATTCTATCCTGCTTTCCGACTCGTCGGAATTGACGCGTGTCATAGTTAATCAGGCTTAATCGCTTTGATTAGCTTAAAAGTTGCACTATTAAGTTCATAAATCAAGTCGGACTGCTATAGAGTTGCTTTTTTGCTACGATTTTTTAAAGTTTTACTCAAAATCTAACATGAAAAAAATCGAGTGATAGAAATAGATTTAACTCAGAAATCGACCGCAAAAGCTCACCATGTTTTCGTGTTCATAGAAGTTTTTGAACATGAAGGGGGAATTCAATCCTACGTCAAGGATGTTTTTCGCGCCTATCTGGCATTAAGCCACCCTAAACGTGCAGAAGTATTTTTGCTTAGAGATAGCTTTGGTTGCGAAAATCCTTTTGAATCACAAGAACGCTTGAAATTTCATTACTTCAAATCTCACTCTCCCCAACTAGGACGAGTGAAAATGACAATAGCGTTACTCACTCATTTGTTGCGTAGCAAACCTCAACACGTCTTTTGCGGTCATGTTAATCTTGCAGCTCTAGTTGGTATGTTGTGCCAACCTTTGAGAATTCCTTATACGGTTATGACTCATGGCAAAGAAGTGTGGCAACAATTACCAACCCAGACAAAATCTAGTCTGCAAAGAGCTAGACATATTTGGACAGTGAGCCGCTACACTCGCGAAATCGCCTGTGAGGCAAATCATCTCGATCCTGCTCGGGTCGCAATTATGCCTTGTGCTGTGAATGGCGATCGCTTTACTCCAGGAACAAAGTCACCAGTCTTGCTAGAGCGTTACGGTTTGACAGGGTTCAAGGTGATTCTGACCGTAGCACGATTATGGTCAGGAGATATTTACAAAGGTGTAGACATTACAATTCAGGCATTACCACAAATAGCACATGTATTTCCAAAAGTCAAATACTTGGTCATTGGTCGCGGTGATGACCAACCGCGATTGGCACAACTTGCCAAAGATTTAGGTGTTGCCGATCGCACAATTTTTGCGGGATTTATTCCCACCGAAGAACTCGTAGCACACTACCGCCTTGCGGATGCCTACGTGATGCCTTCTCAAGAAGGTTTTGGCATTGTGTATCTGGAGGCGATGGCTTGTGGCATCCCAGTACTCTCTGGAGATGCTGATGGGTCAGCCGAGCCATTGCAAGATGGTAAGCTGGGATGGCGAGTCCCACACCGTGACAAGGATGCAGTAGCGACAGCTTGTATAGAAATTCTGACTGGAGATGATCCACGGTGTGATCAACAGTGGCTGCGAGAAGAGGCGATCGCCCACTTTGGGATAGAAGCTTTCCAACAACGCTTGCAACAGCAACTTTTGACGGTATCAAAAGATCGGTAAATACTGTAGCTCAATTAGGAATTTTCAAAATTATATTATACCAATTTTGACGTTGATTGTCAATAATTACGTCCTAGCTTAGTCAGCCAGTTGCTTTCCTAAGCAAGGCGACATTGACCTGGCTCATCAAACTCCCCTTGGATCATATTCGTCCGCAGACTCCTGTCTCATTTAGACGGAAAGTCTCAAATTGAGCCTGCGGGTGCTTTTGTAGTGCTTCTTGTAAAGCACTTATGCTATTGGGTGCAACGAAATAGTCTTCGCTATCTGGCTCAATCAAGATGAACCAGTTATAATGATCTTTGATTAGTTGAGGGCGAAGTCGCTCAAAAATGATGCGACCTCTTTGGTGAAAAGCTTCTGTCTGTGCTTGGCGTTTCGCTTTTTCAGCAGGTGAAATAGTACGTTCTGGAAATAATCTACCTCTACTGGGGCGATCGCTTTTGTATAACTGAGTCATCTTTGTATTTTGACTAGATTGTTTAAGTAAGTCGGTACAAATAAAGCCAACTAGTGAAAGCCGTTGTCAAACGTCAATTGATAATGGTTTTAGACTTATTTACAAGTCAAAACATAGTTATATCTATTTTCGCTCACCTACTTAGCTGACGAGCTAGTAATTATATTATCCCAGTTCTATATGAAGATGCACTTTTCAGATCTTGTTGCTTGGACTAATGACTGATTTAAAAGACTTTCAAGAGAATCTTCTGAGATGCTTAGGAGGCGAGTGGCCCGAACCTTGTCCGCTCGCTCCACAACTTGAGGACTCAATAGCACGCGTTGGATATCGAATTGAGAAAGTAACATACCAAGTCGAACCAGGCGAGCGTGTGCCTGCATATGTTCTTGTACCCGATAGTGTGACTCCCACTTCAAAAGCCCCAGCAATTGCTGTCTGGCATCAGCATAACAATAATTGGGCGCTGGGAAAGAGTGAGCCTGCCGGTCTGATAGGCGATCCGACACAGTTCACAGGTGTTGCCCTCGCACGTCTTGGGTATGTTGTGCTTTGTCCGGACGCCCTGTGTTTTGAGGAGCGACAGGACTCTATTCTTCGTGGTGGTGACTTTGAACGCTTCACATTTTTACGCTATCTCGTCAACGGGAAATGTCTTGCATGGAAATACATACTCGATATGCGTAGAGCTATCGACTACTTGTGCTGGAGATCTGATGTAAATGCGAGTGCAATAGGATGCTACGGTCATTCGCTTGGTTCAATTTTCACATGGCTTGTCGGTCCTTGGGAAACAAGACTCAGGTGCCTTGTGGGAAACTGTGCATTACCAACCTACTCTGCTATCCACGAAACTCGTCTTCTTGCTGGATTCGGTATGTTCATTCCCGGTTTGAAGCAATACGGAGATACGCCAAACATTGTGGCGCTTATTGCTCCTCGTCCCCTACATCTCAGTTTTGGCACCGAGGATAGACACAGCCCGATTTCTGATGTCAAGATAGCTATGAGGACAATTGAGAAGGCTTATGAAAATTGTCAACAAAGTTTTACTTACTTCATTGAGGAGAAGCAGGGGCATGTATTGTCTCAGCAGATGTGGGAGCATGTGAGAGTTAAGTTTCTCAAATACTTGCCGCCTAATTGATGGTTATTTTCCATACTATAATGAGTTGCTGGTAAATTTATCGAGTCCTGATTAAACTCGCTATCCTAGAGGGAGAGCAAGACGACATTTAAAAAATGAGCTTTAAAACCTTTCAGTTTAATTTGTCTAATCTCCGCCCTTGGTTAACCCTGTTAGCAGTTATGTGGTTGCTAGCCTCATTTGGCGGTTGGTTAGTTAACTCCTTACTAGTTATAGTTGGGTTACTTTTTTTCGCACCCATTCTCGCGTTTTTTGGGTTTCGCTGGTGGCTGCAATACAACTTGGTGAGCGATGGCTGTCCTGTCTGTAGACATGAATTTAGTGGTTTAAAGAACACACAGTTACAGTGTCCTAACTGTGGAGAACAGTTATTGGTGCAACAGGGGCACTTTCGGCGCTTCACACCAGAAGGTACAATTGATGTCACAGCAGTCGAATTACCAGCGAAATCACTTGAAGAATAAAGTGAGTTGTCTATAAGCATAGCACTCCACAAGCTCATCCCATTCTTGAAGGTAAACCGGGAAATCAGGGCAACCAAGATATAATGACTGCGAAGTCTTTAAAATCTCCGTGGCTTGCTTTAGCCCGAAAAGTGTTAAAGTTTTATAACTTTTTCGTTTCAAGAGGAATAGCTTGATGGCAAATGACAAAGCTGATGCTCTCAGAATTACCAGACGTGACGAAGATTATTCTCGGTGGTATTTAGATATTGTAGAGAGGGCTAAACTCGCTGAGGACTCGAATGTTCGCGGTTGCATGATTATCAGACCAGAAGGATATGCGATCTGGGAAAAAATGCAGCAAATCTTAGATAAAATGTTTAAAGACACCGATCATGTCAATGCCTACTTCCCTTTATTCATACCTGTAAGTTTTTTTTCAAAAGAAGCACAGCATGTTTCCGGGTTTGCTAAAGAATGTGCCGTGGTGACTCACCATCGGTTAAAACTTGATGAAGAAGGACAAATCGGGGTAGATCCTGATGCTGAACTTAGTGAACCACTTGTTGTCAGACCAACAAGTGAAACTATTATTTGGTCAGCGTATCGAAATTGGATTCAAAGTTATCGAGATCTGCCCATTCTCTTAAATCAATGGGCGAATATTTGTCGGTGGGAGATGAGAACAAAACCTTTTATTCGTACTACCGAGTTTCTTTGGCAGGAAGGTCATACAGCCCATGCTACTGCTGAGGAGGCTGAAGTCGAAGCTAAGCAGATGCTTTTCATTTACAAAACATTTGTGGAAAAGTATTTGTCAATACCAGTGTTTGCCGGACGTAAGACTGAGAACGAAAAGTTTCCTGGTGCCGAACATACTTATACAATTGAAACCATGACTCAGGATAGACGTGCTATCCAAGTCGGAACCAGTCATAACCTAGGAACGACTTTCTCGAAAGCGTTTGATGTTACATATTTGGCGGCTGATGGAACTCGTCAGCATCCGTTTGCAACAAGTTGGGGAATCACGACAAGATTGATTGGCTCCTTAATTATGGTTCACTCGGATGATAAAGGGTTTGTTTGTCCTCCTAAAATTGCACCTTTACAAGTTATTGGCGTCCCTATCTACCGCAAAGAGGCTGAGAAAGAAAAAGTGATTTCTTGCTTCCAACAAATACAGAAGCGCTTTAAAGAACTAGGAGCTTTTTCATTCAAACTTGACGACAGAGAAAACTTGAGTCCGGGATTCAAATTTAATGATTGGGAATTAAAAGGTATCCCCATTAGATTGGAAATTGGTCTGAGAGATATGGAAAAGAATAGTGCTGTACTGGTGAGACGCGATACAGGAGAGAAAATTATCATACCTCAAGATGAGCTTGAATCTCGCATTCTGGAATTGTTAAATGAAATTCAAGATAATCTCTTCAAAAAGGCTCAAGAGTTTCAGCGTCAGCATACCCATACAATTTCCACATATGAAGAATTCAAGGATTCTATCGAGAACACACCAGGCTTCTACCTAGCTTACTTTGATGGCAGTCCGGATGATGAGGAGAAAATCAAAGAGGAAACAAAAGCAACAAGTCGATGCATTCTTCTAGATCAAGAAGGTACGGGTAAATGCTTTTATACTGGAAAATCTACAAATAAACAAGTCATCTTTGCTAGAGCGTACTAAGTTGTCTACAAGCAATTAGTACTTCAGATATGAAATGTCATTCTGTTTTAAATATTTAGCAATACTACAAGTATTGCTAAATATTTACTTATCGTCGCGTTATGATGAAATCTGCGAAAAAGATGTGCTTTTAGCTAGTGGATGTACGTGTAAATACTTGCGTACAATCCTCATGACTTGATCGGCATTTACAGGTTTGGTGATAAAATCCGTAGAGCCAATGATTTTAGCGCGAACTATATCAAATGAATCATCATGATCTGTCAAGATGATTATAGGTGTTTTGGCGAAGACAGAAATTCGTCGTAATTGAGCACAAATTTCGTAACCAGTGGCGACAGGCATAACCAAATCGAGGAAAATTAAGTCTGGTTGATGCTCAATTAATATTGGTAGAGCTTGCACGTCATCTTGAATCTTGATCAGCCTCAACCCATTAGGGGTGAGAATTTTCTCGAAATTTTGACCAACCTGAGGATTATCATCTACACAGGCTATCAGTGGAGCGAGCGGTAGAACTGATTTTGTGACGATATTGTTTTTCGCTTCAGTCAGTTTTAAAGGTGAGTCTGGCACTTCTACCAATTCAATAATTCCTTTGAGAATATAAGGAAGAATCGAACGAGTGACTGGTAAAACACTCAGCTTCATTTTCACGGCTAAATCTCGCAGAGTGTATTTGCCGTCCATGAAAGCCACTAAGTTTTTGTAAACAGCCGGACTCATCACCATTTGGAGTTGTTCGGATCTGCGCAGTACTGGTGAAGAATCAGGAGAAAAACTTGCTAACCCAGCTTCTGCCCAGGCTTTCCATGAGTCTAGCATTAGCTTCAGAGATATATGTGTACTCGTGAAGCTCATTGGTGCTTCTAAAATCGTTTCTTGAGTGCGATCGCAATTTATGATAGAAAAGTTTGCCTGCTGAGCTAGATCAAATAACAGTTCAGCTATCGTGCTTTCGACAACTAGGTTGATTTGTTCGCGCTGAATTTTCTGGTTTTCATATAGAATTTCTAATAGACGATAGCCCCAGTAATCTATCGCCAGATCTTCAGATGGCAACTCTAGCTGATCAATTTCAATCTGAGGGCAATGTATTGCTATGAGTCTACGCCAGCGACGGAAGTCATGAGTTCCCCCTGTTGCCCAAACGATCCGTCCGAGCCAATAGTAAAAAGTCCATTTATGTCCCTTTGAACTTTTAATATTTAACTTGCCGCTATATTCCAGTCGAGTACAAGTTTTAAATTCATCCAATAGGTTTTTCGATACCATCAGTTCCGGATGGCTCATATTTAAATTCCTTAATCAAAATGCACACAGAAATTACATAATAAGCATTCAGGTATTAGCAGTCGGGAGCTTATTTACCAATAAATTGATAAATTTTTATACATGTACCAGAGACATTATCAGCTATGTATGCTGCTAGTTAATAGCGAATAACTGAATGCTGACATTACATATATATAATGCTACAGTTTTATAAGTAGAATCAAATCCGTAGAAATCCTGATTTCTATTTTGGAAGAAATTTGTCTTTTCTAGATATTTCTGATTGAACTTTTAAATTTTTGTAAAAATACTTAGGACATTTGCCGTCATGTAGTTGGCATAAAGGAGGCAGTTTCAGGAACACTCCTGAAACTTGCTAATAGCTGAGGTGCTAATTGCTTACTTTTGCTTAATTCCTGCAATTGCTGCCCTGAGATTACCTTGATATTTTGATAATAGCTCCAGTCCCTCTTCTTTTTCTAAATCAGTCCAATGCATGAATAGTGCTAACTTCACCCATTTGCCACTGCGATCTAGTAATAAACCCGCAGCTTCACGACTCAAACCTGTGAGATCTTGCAAAATTCGCAAGGCGCGATCGCGTAACTTTTGATTTGTCACCGCCACATCTACCATGCGATTGCCATAAACTTTGCCCAACTTAACCATAACACCGGTAGAAAGGATATTTAAAGCCAGCTTTGTTGCCGTACCGGCTTTTAGACGAGTGGAACCTGCTAGTACCTCAGGCCCTGTCAACAGGCGAATATCGATCTCGGCATTACTACTGACTTGTTCGATGGGAACACAAGCAATAAAAATGGTCGTGGCTCCCCGTTGATGAGCGGCATGTAATGCCCCATGCACAAAAGGCGTTGTCCCGCCTGCGGTGATACCGACAACAACATCCATTTGCGTAACTTGTCGCTCTCGGATCGCCGCCTCTCCATCTTCGGCACGATCTTCTAGATCTTCAGAACTGCGAACGAGTGCGCCAGCACCACCAGCAATAATCCCCTGTACCAACTCGGGCGGTGTACAAAAAGTAGGTGGACATTCAGCAGCGTCTAGAACCCCTAACCTACCACTCGTTCCCGCACCAATATAAAATAGACGTCCTCCTTGACGTAAACGCTCTGCCGTCGTGTCGATAGCTTGAGCCAACTCAACTTTAGCCGCGACAACTGCAGCCACTGCTTTTTCATCTTCGCTATTAAACAGTTCCACCAATTCCATTGAACCGATCTGGTCTAAGTTAAGACTACTAGGATTTACCTGCTCCGTTAAAAGATTTCCGCGTTCCTGCAAAGTCATTGATTGTTTGTCCTTTATTAATTGTGGGTTGTTAGTTGTCAGTCGATAATGCGTTCGCTACGAACAACTAACAATTAACCACATTCCTATTCACAGATCCCCGACAACTTTTACGAAGTCGGGGATCTTGTTTTACAACAACCCCTCTAATTTACGGCGAAGACTCTCTAGTTCGGCATCAGACAATTCCTCTTGTTCTGGCGCTTTCGGTCGGGGATCGGTGTTTTCTAGCTCTGAGTCTAGTTTCCAGTCAGTTTGTTCAACGTTAGTTTCTGGAGGAACGACGATGCCAACGTTTTCTGAAACTATTTCCCAATCATAGTCAGCACTTTGGCAAAATTGCTTAACTTCCTCCGAATCAATCACTTCTACTGTCGGTGAGGGAAAATCCTGAGCTTCTAACATTAGGGCAAAGCGCGTAGCATCGTCTTCCGACTCAAACATCAGAATCTTGTTGCGATCGCCCACCCGAACTGTGTGAATTCCCTCATTTTCCGTTCGGGCATTAAAAATCAACACAAAAACACGCATGGGTGTAAGCATCTAAAATATGGTCTATTTTTGATCTATATTAAACAGGACTTATGCAGTCGGGTACCACACCTCCAGTTTCTTCACTCATATTCGGTTGCCGAATCTGAGTATTTTTCATATCAGCCGGTTTCGTTACTT
This sequence comes from Iningainema sp., assembly GCA_964657295.1. Lineage (GTDB taxonomy): Bacteria > Cyanobacteriota > Cyanobacteriia > Cyanobacteriales > Nostocaceae > Rhizonema. The sequence continues at coordinate 18,861 of CAZZVG010000006.1, forward strand.
AAGGTTATACCCCGTACTTTAGTTCAGGGATAAGGCGTTCACGATTAAGTGTGACAAACAACCTGCAACTTCAGTCAACCGTCAATCTTCTACAGTAAAGTGGACAGATAGATGTTCATTCCTCTTGAATCCCAGATGGAGTGGAAGATCACATCTTAACATTCTGAATATTTTCTTAGCCTAATGAGATGATTATTAACATAATTATTGCTTACTAATGATACCCTGATTCTACAGACCCAGCCGATTCATTAGTGCAATAAATCTAAAATCCGCGCATCAGTCAGAGAAAATCCAAAATCGAATGACTCAATTTGGTATAGTCAGTTATCCTAAAAAAGTGGCATAAATAATAGTGCGCGAGCTAAATCCAGTGAGTCAATGAAATGACTAACTCTCCCAATCCAGACAATCAGTCCAATTCCGATAATAATAACCGTAAGTGGTTGATGGTTCGTCGTGGCAGCATTGCTTTGGGCAGTTTGGCCCTGGTTGGACTTGCAGGCGGTGCTTGGCGTTTGTGGGTTTTTGTTCACAAAGATTTAGTGCCATTAGCAGAAAGCAGTCTCACCACAACACTTAACCGTCCTGTCAAACTGGGTGAAGTGAAAGAAATTTCGCTGACAGGATTAGAGTTTGGGGCTTCAGCCGTGCCGGCAACATCTACAGATCAGGCTAGGGCTTCGGTTGATAGTGTGGAGGTAGGTTTTGACCCATTGCAGTTATTGTTTCATCGGACATTAAAACTAGACATAACCCTAGTTGATCCTGATGTTTATCTTCAACAGGACCAACAAGGGCGCTGGATTAACACTAAGTTATCGCCGCCAGGTAAACAAGGACCAATTAAAACGGTTTTAGACAAAATTTGGCTTCGCAATGCCAAAGTAGCGTTATTACCATATTC
>CAZZVG010000007.1:0-19714 GCA_964657295.1 Iningainema sp.
AGTCTATTTGTGGAATGCTAACCTCACCAATGCCAAGCTCTTAGGTGCGGATCTTAGTCGTGCTTACATCAGCAGCACTCAGTTGAGAAATGCGAATCTCACCAATGCCGATCTTCGAGATACTAACCTCAGTGATGCTAGACTCAAGGGTGCTAATCTTAGCAATGCTAATCTCAGTGGGGCGAATCTCAACTGTGCTAATCTGATGAATACAAACCTCACCAATACCAACCTCAACGGTGCGAAAGTGAAAAATGCTCGTTTGGGTTGGAATCAAGGACTCTCTGAAGAGATAAAACTTCACCTCAAGCAGCAAGGGGCAATTTTTGAGGATGAACAAAGTGTCAGCGAGGTTAATCAGCACGAATCTCAAGAGCGATCGCACTAAAACGATTTGTCAATAGATGATTTCATGTGGTGCATCTCACTAAATCTTCTACAGCGCTGGCTTGAGTCGGTAACCCAACTGTTAAAACTTCACTCCCGGCGGATGTCACTAAAACATCATCTTCAATGCGAATTCCCCGGACATCAGCAAACTGAGATAAACGCTCCCAATTTACTACATCCTGATACTTTGAGCGCAATTGGGGATCGTTCAAAATTGCCGGCACTTGATAAAATCCCGGTTCAATTGTGACTAACATACCCGGTTGTAATGGGCGATTTAAACGTAGATAGGCTAAACCAAAGCGATCGCTTCTTTGCCTTGGGTGTTCGTAACCAGCTAAATCTCCCAAATCTTCCATGTCATGAACATCTAAACCCAGGAGATGGCCAATTCCGTGGGGGAAAAAGAGCGCGTGGGCATCCATTTCTACTAAATCTTCAGCGTTTCCTTGTAAAATCCCTAAATCTACCAAGCCGGACGCAATAATGGTACAGGCAAGTAAATGTAAATCCAAATACTCTACACCTGGATGTATGTTGGCAATACAAGCATCATGAGCCACTAAAATTACATTATAAATATCTCTTTGGGTGGATGAGAAACTACCCGAGACAGGATAAGTACGAGTCACGTCAGCCGCCCAACCCATTTCTGTTTCAGCGCCGACATCAACCAGCAGTAAGTCGCCAGACTGCAATGGATGGTGATATTGCTCGTTGTGTAGAATTTCGCCGTGAACGGTGACAATACTATTGTAGGAAGTTGTCATATTATGAGCAATAATAACTCTTTCAATCGCTGCACGGACTTCTGCTTCGACAAGAGCGCTCATTGTCGCTGCCATACCAGCTTTATGTGCCTCTACAGTCACTTCTCCGGCTGTTCTTAATTGAGTTAATGCGCTGTCATCATGAGTGAGACGTAGGGTAATAATAGCTTTGGCTAACTCTAAGTCAATTCCTTGTAGCTGATGCTGTGGTATGATATCCACATTTAATAATTTCGACTGTTGTAACCAAGTCGCAGCATCTTGCACGGCAATTGTGGCCGCGCCCTCCACCCATAACTCTAATTCTGCCATTGGCATAGCTGCATCAGCACCAATCATCTGAGCAATTTCCTCACGCCTTGGCATTTCTCCATGCCAAAGGGCACTACCTGGGTTAGGATTGTCCATGAATAGTTCTAGTTTGCCAGCTTCCAGGCGAATTACTGCGTTTGGCAGTGGTAATCCAGCAAAGTAGAGAAAATGGCTGCTTGCACGGTAGGGAAAAATATTTGCCGGGAAGTTACGCGGACTGGTACTTCCCGACCATAAAATTACTGGAAAATCAACTAAAGTGGCTAGTTTTTGCCGGCGGTTACGTAAAGTCTCAATCAGGGAACTCGAGGAATTTTGTATATACATTTGTCAATAAGTAAGTAGGACAACAATACAAGGGGAGTTCGTCTTTCTTTCAGAGAATTCTATCCGGAGAAAGAGGCGCTGTTAATGGTTATTTGGTATGTTCTAGTTGGTTTTGGATGCGCTAAATATTTTTTTACATATTTAGGTTTGTTGGCAATCACCTACAAGACTGGTAATATGCATAACTTTTGTCAAAATATAGATGGAATATAGTTCTAAGTTTAAGAAATGTGTCCTCAACCGAACGCTCAAAAAATTCTGATTAAATCTTGTAATTGGTCAGTTGAACAATTGCCAGGATTAAGCCAAGAGGAAAAATCTCAACTAAAAAGCTGTGGTATTGCAACCACAAAAGCACTAGTTCAACAAGGGAAGACTCCTGCATCCAGATTAGCACTTGCAAATAAAGTACAAGTTCATCTTCAGTATATTAACAAATGGGTAGCGTTGGCAGATTTGGCTCGGATCGAGAGTGTAGGAACGCAATATTGCGGATTATTATTACATGCAGGTGTTATTTCTGTAGCGCAATTAGCAACTATTCCCACTCACAAATTGCACCAACAAGTTTTGCGCTTAGTTGTTGCCACAGTGCAAAATAAAGATTTGTGTCCAAAGGTTGAGCGAGTCCAACAGTGGAGTCAACAAGCAAAAATGTTAGTGGTTAGTAGAACAACTAACCACTATTACCTGCTTAGTCCTTGACTAACACTCCGTTAAGGAAGATATCAGCAAGTCCTTCTGCCATTTGTTGCATTTCTTGTGGCGAGGCATCAGGTTCGATCAGAGTATTATTAGAAAAGCCAGCCACCGCAAACATCCCTATAAAAACTTTAGCAACAAGTTTAGCATCCATCCGGCGATAGATACCTTTGTCCATTGCGGATTGAAAAAAAGCTTCGCCGACATCAGTCATTTTAACAATCACTTCTGCTTGAATGCGATCGCGCAAGTCTGGATGAAACTGTGCTTCCATAAAACAAACCCGCATCATATCGACATTCTTGTGCATATTCCACATCCGGCGGCGCATTACCTGAGCCACAGCCTTATAGCTGCCCATTTCACTTAATTCTGTCAGTAAATCTGTCAGGATTTCTACCCACCCTTGAGTTGCTACCTCAACCAAAATTGCTTTTTTATTAGAAAAATGACGAAATAAAGTGCCTTCAGCTACACCTGCAGCTTGTGCTAAGTCGCGAGTTGTCGTGCCATCAAAGCCTTGGGAGGCAAATAATCGTTGCGCCGCCTGTAAAATGCGGATGCGTGCCTGTGCTTCTGTCGGCGGGGAAGAATTAAAAACTCGCATAACAGTTATAGTCGTGTCTCCGTCATAAAACTTGTAGCAATATTGTCTAACGTCCGGGACAAAAACTACGGAAAGCTTAATACTTAATATAAGATTGGTATTTTACGTCAGTCGTAGGGAATAGGTATTGGGAATATTTTTCCCATTCCCTATTTCCCTACGACTCATTCCCGGTTCAAACAGTCAGCATTGATTTTGGGATGACCAGTTCGGCTGAAGTTTCATCTTCAAATTGGGTTATAATTTCTAACTCTGTAAGTTCTTGTTTTAACCAATTTGTAAACAAATCTTCTAAAATCTTAACACGTAAACGCCGATCTAACTTGGGTTGAATGATTTCTTCGACCCAAATTAGATGGACTCCTTCAAGAGTGACAATTGGTTTGAGAATTTGTGGTGGAGTAGCGCTAAAGATTGCCGTGGCAATCTCTTGTCTTCTAAAATCCTTGTGTCTTAAGATACCCTGATACCCTCCTGTACGGCGAAGTTCAGGATTTTGGATGTATTTGTGGGCGACTTGTGGAAAACTAATTTTTCCTTGTTGCAGTGCATCAAATACTTCTAAAGCCAAATCCTCGTCATCAAAAATGACTTCATAAGTGACTGCTTCAGCGTAATCAAGTTGGTATTCAGATAATAAACTTTCAACTCGCTCAGCAAATAAATGAGTTATCAACTTATTAGAAAGCAAATTGGTGTGTACCAGTTCTTCGAAGTTACCTAGCGAAAGATGATGTTTTGCCATCCATTCCCAAGTGTCTTCTGCTCTAATAAGTTTATTCGCTAAACGTAAATTATCTGCTGTCTGCTGAAGTTCTTCTATCTCCACTTTAATGCCTACTTTATTTGCCGCATCGGTAATAATTTTTCGAGTAGCAATACCTTCTAACATTTTAGGCATTTGGCAGGACATTTTAATTTGCTCAATCAAATCTTTACTAGAAACTTTTAAAACTTTTGACATATCTTTTGACATATAATATCCTTTGATTTTAAAGCAATAACCGTTGACAGCACGATAGTATAAATTATTACGTACCTTTTGTCAACGGTAAATCGACTGGAGGGTGGCCTATATTTTCAGTTACTTTTCTTCTCTCAAAAAGGAGAACATAAGTAATTCATGAGCTTTAAACTATTAATTTCTAAGACCCCAGACCGCCTTTCTGTAATTTCTTAAACGGATCTAACATATAGTCAATAACACGCTGCTGGCGGATAATGACTTCAGCAGTTGCTGTTTGACCCGGTGCTAAAGAGACATGTTTGTCTTCAGCTTCGATATAAGACTGTTGCATGGTAACTTCCAATTCAAAAGTTTCTGTATTACCTGTACTGGCTTGCTGAATTTTCGAGTCTGGTGAAATTCTAGTGACTGTTCCAGGTACGATTCCATAATTTTGAAAGGGATAAGCATCAAACTTGATTTTGACAGGGCTTCCCAACTTCAAAAAGCCGCTATCTTTGGTAGGCATCTGAGCTTTAAGTACAAGAGGAGTATTTTTCGGTGCAATTTGGGCAATCATTTCACCAGGTTGTACCACTGCTCCTGGTTTGTTCACAGGCAGGGCAAAAATGACTCCATCGATTGGCGATCGCACCACTTTTTGCTGTAACTGGAAGTCCAAGGATGCGATCTGGCTTGTTGTTTGAGTCATTTCCGACTTCTCGTCAGTGATGCGTGTTTGCAGGTCTTTGATTTGTTCCTGACCTTTAAGTACTGCTAGTTGACCTGTGTGAATCAGGCTTTGATAGCCACGTTTTTGTTCAAGCCAGCGCCATTGTGCTTGTTTGATATCAGACTCACCTTGATGAATCGTTCGCTCATAAGTGCTATGTTGCTCTTGTATGCTGGACTGAGCCTGAGAAATTTGAGATTGAGCTTGCACAAGCTGTTCTTCGTTTTCTTTTGCCAACTCTTGCACTTCATTAAAACGGTCTTGTGAAATCGCGCCATCTGTAAAAGCTTTTTTATAGCGTGGTACTTTCTCCTGAGAACCTTTCAAACGAACTGAAGCTAACTCATAAGCTGCTTTGCTGGACTCAAATACTCGCTTCATTTGGTCAACTTTCGCCAGTTTTTCCTCGTTTTGGATGTTATATACCGTCTTCAGAGCATCTAAATTCTGTCGTGCCTGCTCTACTTGCGCCAGTTTTTCCAATTGTTGCGCTTGATTTTGCTGCTCTTGAATGCGAGTTGTTAGCGATAGTTGATTCTTGAAGACCTCTTGTTGCGCTAGCTCTATACGCAGTCCTTCTAGTTTTGCCAGCGCTTGCTGTCGTTGTGTTTGCAAAACATTCGATTCGAGTTCAACCAAAACTTGCCCAGCTTTGACGGTATCGCCTTCTTTTACTTTGACAGCAATGACACTACCTGCTGCTTGGCTATCCAGTTTTTGTGTCGCGCCTTTTGGTTCTATACGACCTCTAGCACTTCCTGTTTCATCCATATGAGAGAGCATTGCCCACGGTAAGGCGAACGCTGTAAAGCTGATTAGCACATACAGTAAAGAACGCGTCCACAGCCTAGGTAAGGCATCCAAGAGTGCCTCAGTCCCGTAAAACCAATCGCTTAGCTGCTCACTTACGGTAGAGTTTTCTACTGAATCAGGGGTAGATAATACTGATGATGAATTCCAAGATGGATTAGGCATGGTTTTTTAAGAAGGGGAAGTTGCGATCACTTATGTTTTTTGAGTAGTGGATCTGTTGACAGGTTAACAGTTGACTATCCATTGTTCACAGATCCATAAGTCACTATTTAACGTAGATTGCTAGTTACATAGTTAAGGCTGGTAATAGGTAATGGGGAAGAAATTATTTGCTTCTGTCCAATGCCTTTTTTCCCTTTTTCCCAACTAACGTGCACCATAGCACTGTATATTTTGCGCCAAGCAACTTGGTTTATGATCAGTTACTAGTTGCAATTAGATTGAATAACCAAGGTAAACTAGGTTCACAATTTGATTGCAAGTCACAAATAGTAATGCCAGTATCCGTAGTATACTTGATTGCTTGTGGAATGTCTGAGTGTTTTTGCTTTGTAGAAAGCCCCATTTGTTTTAATAAACGGTTAATGTGGCGGGGGCTGATTTCAATACCAAATTCTTGAGCTAAGTGCTTACCTAACCATTGGGCTGTCCAGCACCCAAATGCATATCCATATTCGCGCGGACTGTGGCTGACTAGTTCTTTCAATCTTTCAATATACACATCGTTTACAGTCTTAGGTCTGCCGATAGGTCGCTCTTGCCATTTATGTGCCAGACCCGCTTGTGCAACCGCGCTCCAATACCGCGCCATTTCTTGAGAACATCTTAATATCTGACAGATCTGAGTTTGCGATTTTCCTTGATCTGCCAGTAACATAATTTCTAGCCTTCGCTGATGTTCTGGTTGCAAATTAGCTTCTAAATTTTTGATCAGTAACTTCCGCTGAAAAGGAGTAAGAAACTTACTTTGTTGTTGGAGATAATTATCAAGATTTTGGTCTTGATTTGAATGATTTTTCATAATCGTTACTTGTGGTCATCAATTGCAAGGAATGGGCGTATGCGTCTGATGTAGATGTTGCTGAAATCCCGGCCAAGGTTTGACAGCTACAATGTTAACTAGCTTTTTATGGCTAATTAATGACTTACTTGATGTTTCTTGCCTAATGCTAAGTAATGAGTTTTCAAATTATAATAAGCTTATTATGCTGTCGATTGACAATGTTGTTTGGAAAAAACTTGGTTTTTGACACTTTTGCATGAAGCGAAGTGTAGTGTAGCAAAATGGTCTAATAGTATGTTCGTAGCTTGCAAACTCTTCATGTTTCCTAGAATAGTCTAACATAATGAATTGTTCAGAGTAAACAATTACTCAAAAGTATCTGTTATGTATTAGAAAATTTTCCTGTAGCTTGTCAATCTATATTTAGGAATAGATAGAATTTCATTCACCCTGGGTAAGCGTAAATAAAAAGATGTATGTAAAGTTGTATAGAGAACAGGGTTTATATGCAGGCAATTGTTTATGGGGTGCAGACTCAGAATATTTTTAACTGAAGCCGAAAAGCAGACACTTGAAACGTTAAGGCGATCTGCTCAAGTTCCGCAACGTACTAAGGATCGCGCTCAGGTATTACTTTTGAATGCGCGTGGCTTAAAAAACGAGCAAATCGCTCAAGGTATGAACTGGGCGGTTTCTACAGTGCGTCTCACAATTCATCGTTGGCAAAAAATGGGGTTAGCTGGATTATGGGATGCTCAAGGTAGAGGTGGAAAACCGCGATATACCGAATCGGACATGATCTATCTGGAAAGGTGTCTGGAACAAGAGCAGTCAACTTATACATCCAAACAACTAGCTGCTAAACTCGCCCAAGAACGGCAAGTTTACTTGAGTCCCGACCGATTGCGACGGGTACTTAAAAAAAGAGAACGTGTTTAACTCTCTTAGCTCAAGAGTCTCTAATGTGACCCCAATCAGAGCGGAGGCAGCAATAGCATCTCCCTTTGGGAGAGACAAGGGAGCTCGCCAACAAACTAATTGATTATAGTGGTTCTCAGTCGAATCTCATACACTTTTTAGCAATCAGACATTCGCATATCTGAAGTTGTGATGGTATCCTGTATGTGACTCAAGCGATAACTGCTATAGTTTGAGTCTCACACAGGGTGCCTCATTTTTTTTGATGTTTACGGCTGTGAAATCGGCTTCATTTTCAGGAAGAGGATCTGTCGTATCCCCAAAATCCCACAACTTTCAAAGGTGAATAATTTGAAGGCTTAATACTTATTCACATAACTTTGTTTAGTCATACCCAGTTTTGGAGAAAATTTCAATTTTATGATTAGTTTATTAAATAAGTTTAACAAAATAAATAGAAATATTTTATTAAATAATAAAATATTTCTTTGATACATAGAAAGACCATTAAAACATCTATCTAAAATTACAAAATATTTATCTTCTAATACATTCAAAAATCTCCAAATTGAGTGGGAGTCAGTGCTTGCGGTTTTTAGTAGCAAAAATACGCTTAAAATCAAGTTCATAACATTATTTCGTCATCAGAAAAGCACAAATCAATCAAAGTATGTGACCAGGATCACAAGTTTTAATTTTTTTAATTTTGTCAATTCGTAATTATCCTTAATATTAAAATCAGTAGAATGTATTTTATTTATACTAGTACTACATAAAGCAATGATGGGCTTAAATCAGCATGCAGTAGACGCGTACTGTTGCTTCGTTTTTCTAGCGGTCTCAGCTACCTCAAAACTGTCTTTCCTACCTACTTTTACGCAAATAATGAGTATAATTACTTGTTAAGCGGTGATCTCTTGTAAAGCAGCGATGAGTCATGGGCATTCAGCTAAAGTAATACATATTTGTTTATTACCTGAACAAGAAATCTATCCGGGATTACGGTTTTCGCTTGGCATCAAGGGAAACTAAATTTTCTCTCAATTCACCTAATAAAAGAATTTACCTGAACCGTAATGCAATTTTGTCAATAATCTTCAATTATAAGTAATAAAAGTGAATATGATAGAAGTCATAACCATATAAAGAAGTTGAGCTTATGAGAGCTTGGTTCTTTGAATCTGTTTTTTCTACTGACACAAATTTAGCTTTATTAGATATTAAAACGACTCGGATTATATCGAATGCTTCCAAACATTTTTGAAAACATACTGAGATCTATAAGCTCGTCTTATCAGGGTTTTATAAGCATTCAGTCTTTAGATTTGAGCTATCAGCAATTGGAGGATAGCGATCACGTCTCATAATGTTGAGTGCAAAGCATAAGATACTTTTTTCAAAAATATAAGGATTGAAATAATTTTGCCTTTATAACGAGCGATCAAAAATTGGTTAACATCAGATTCTAAAACCTGACTTTCAGATGTTAACTCTTAACACACATAACGAGTTTTTTGCAAATCAGATAGAACAGCTATATATCAAAAAATAGTTGTCAGCAAAATTTATTTTATCTAAGTTCAACTATTGCATAACTAACCTCACATTTGCTATATTTTATTAGTAGAATCTATTTTCAATAATTTGTAAATATTGGTTGAAGACTATTTAATATTGCATTTAAAATGTTAATATTAAGTTGTAAAAGAAACAATTTTTTCAAACGTAAAATAGAATTGCTACTGATAATTTTTGAATCATTCAGGAGTTAAAACCATGATTATATGTGACTTAGAATTTTTGGATTTCGTAGAATTGAACAATCGCATTATCGGAGGTCTATCGACTAGTGCTAGTGCTTCTACATCTGCTCAGCCAGGTAGTGCAACAGCAAATGCTACTGCAAACGCTGTAGGTTCTCAAACTCTTACTTCTACCACAACCAATGCTAATGTCATTAGCAATCCTCATTTTTCCATCAGTAATTCCTTTGCAAATGCTTTTGCTTTTGCAAGAAATGGTCAGAACACTTCCTCGTCTTCAGATACGAGTATTTCTTTCTCGGCAACTGCTTTTTAATCACTTAAAAACACCCAATTTGTTAATTTCGTCATTGTTACAGTAGGTCTAAATTATTTGTTAAAAATGAAAATCCCGGTAATATCTGTAAAACCGGGATTCTATGACTTGGAACTTTCATAAATCACATCTTGCACCAAGAAAGATTTATTGTTATCCTAATACTAGCTTTAAACATATTTGCTAATTATTGTTACGTTTTACTCATTGAAAGGGTAAGAGATTATAATTTATTTCTTTTATCAATACCTACTATAGCAGTGCTAAATCATTTGCGAGAACCGCTATAAACTGAAACGCCTATAAATACGTACTTTTGGTCTACATATTTTCTTACGCTTTAATTAGGATCGCTATAGGCATGAGAAGTAGATTTCGAGTATGATCTGCTAGAACTATAGCCAGCAGAAACTTCGACTGAGACGGTTTGAGTAATTTCAGTTTGCTGCTCGCCAGATGTTATGACTACGCTTCTTGCCTCTGCAATAGTCTTGGCATCAGGTGAGATAACCTGTTTGATTACAACTTGATAACGAGCCATAATTTTGTAACTTCTCCTTGCTCATAAGGAAAGCTAACATTCATGTTAGTTCCGCTTTACGGAAATAAAAATTAGAAAAGCTTGCATTGTCGGCAATAAGGTATTATGTAAAAATAAGTTGTACAAATTAAATTTGGAATAAGTTGTCAGCTTAATTTCCCTATCAAAAATGTTCAAGTTATTTTTGCAAGGCTCCTAAGCAATTTTGAATGGTAGCTTTATGACAGCGCCCTGTATGCTAGTGGCTTAACCATCTTTTTTTTATTCTTTCAGAGTAAAAACATTTACCGACAAAGGGTTTTACCTGTAAAGATTAGTGTGAAGGTTTCTCTACGTTTGTAACCGCTAATCTCCTCACCAAATAGGAGCTTTATCATCTAGCCTCAACTTTTAGATCTCCAGAGTAAGAAATCTGGCTTATATAGCAGTCAGATTGAAGATAAGCTTGTTCTGGCGATTGTAAGCTCTCAGAAACCGGGTGTCTGGGCTTATTTTCATGCTAGCGGCTTAGAGTCAGATTACCAGTAATACTAAATGATGAAACAGATGAGGTATGTTGAAGGCCATCATTACTAGTAGAAATAAGAGTTCCTCCAGCACCTACAGTCTTGCCACTTTGATCTTTGATTAAGTATTTAGAAATGTCTGTGTGGGAGTTTCCAGAGCTAACAGTAAAAGTTGGTTGTTGATTCGGAAGATAAAGTAAAGGAGAGATTGAAAAAATGCTCAATCCACCTTGTACTTTACTATGACTATGAAGTTCAGTTTCACAAAAACTGAGGTCGGAAATTTTTAAGATGCTCATAAAAACCTTTGTGACATAGATATATCGTCGAAAGCTATTAAACAGCTTTCAACGATATTTTGACAATTCTCAATTACAAAGAATGAGAGCAAGAGTTAGAGTGGTCAAATCACCGTCTAACTAATAAATTACCAGTACTTGATGATTACTGAACCACCACCAGAGCTAGCAGAGGTTGATGAACCAGAAGAGCTTGAACTGGTAGGTGATGTGGAAGTGAAGTTATCAACTTCGGTAGCTGTACCGGTACCAGTAGCATTGGCGGTACCTTGAGATTGAGCTAGATGACCGCTTACGGTAGTATTAACTGTAGTGGTAACGGTGTTGTTTATGCTACCATAACCATAACCTACGCCAAAGAAACCACCAACAACATCAGATCCGTCAATAGCTTCGAGAGTGTTTAAGTCAGAAATAATCATGGGATTCTCCTGGGAATTTTTGTTTTTTGTCTAAATTCTTGCAAGCAATTTGTTGTTTCTTGCTTACATTTATAAATATACAATATCCAAAAAAAAACACAACCTTTTTTTCAAGAAAAATCATGTTTTTTATCTAATCAAATAGACCAAAACCCTTTAATTTTGTCCTGATAAATATCAACGATAATGCCTAGCTAAAAAAATAGCTAGGCATTAACAATATTATCTTAATAAATTGCTTTAAGAGGTAACTTATATCTCTACTATAGAATTGGCAACCTTATAATGCTATGTCAATTTATAGTAGAAAATTATCTTAATTTGGTCTGTATTCAGATTATTAAAAAACTCTTAATATAATCAACTAATTTATAATATGAATTCTATTTTTACATAGATATTATGCAAAATAATCAAGGTAAGTCATTATAAAGCACAATTTTTAATTCATAACTAAGTTAGTTATGTCTTTATAACTGTCTTTTTTCAAGAGACTAAATATATAACCCAGGATTTAACAGTTATCAGTTATTAGCGCGTAGGGTTGGTACTGTTCTTACGCAGATTCTTGCTGTTCTTTGGATTCTTGAGCATTAGAATCTGAGTCTAATTGAATCACAATTTCTACTTGCTCCATTTGTTGGTCTAGCCAAGCAGAGAATAAATCTGTCGTAATTTTTTGGCGTAACTCGTCATTTAATTCAGGTTGAATGATTTCCTCAACCCAAACAAGATGGACTCCTTTGGGAGTGACAATTGGCTTTAGCATCTGTGGTGGAGTGCTGGCAAAGATAGCTGCAGCGACTTCTGGTCGAAAATCTGCACGGCGTCGGGTGCCTTGATATCCGCCAGCGCGACGGAGTTCTGGATCTTGGATATATTGACGGGCGACTTCTTGGAAAGTGACTTCGCCTTCTTGCAGCGCATAAAACAGTTCTAAAGCCAAGTCTCGATCATCCAAAAGGATTTCGTATGTGACTGCTGCTATATAGTAAAGCTGGTGTTCGTAAAAGAACCGTTCAACTTGTTCTGCAAATAGGTAATTTGCTAACTTGCGAGTCAGAATTTTAGTATGGATTAATTCTTCAAATTCATCTATGGATATGTGCTGGTTTCTCAACCACATCCAAGTGTCTTTCGCTTTAACCAGATTATTTTCTAGGCGCAGCTTATCGCCCTCCTGCTGCAATTCGTCTTCCTCAACTTTAACGCCTAATCCACTGGCAGTGTCCTTAATAATTTTTTGAGTCGCGATCGCCTGGACTAAGCTAGGAATCTGGCAGGAAAGTTTGTTGATCTGAATTATGTCTTTACTCGTAATTGTCACAATATTTGACATGGCGCAATTCATCCAATTCCATAAGTCAGTTTATTGAAGGTAAGAGCAGGAGTTTTCAGTAAGATAACTACGATGTCTTATACCTAATCTATATTCTGTAATTGAATTAAGGAAGTCAATCATCGGAAATTGTTAAAAAAGACATAAAGAAGACATTTATGTCTTCAGTTTCTATGACTCAAATTTAACTTGATAATATATTAAACTTTTTTGGGAGTTATTTCCTGATTTAACCTGATGAAGCATTACGGACGGCAACCCAAATGCGAAAAGAGTTTATGGCGTTTCGACCTGGGGGCTTTTATAGTAACACGTTGGGTGCAGGCACTTCCCTCTAGAGTTGCACCTTTAAGCTCACCACTCCAAGAGTTATAGACAATTAGTTATTCCCCCCTGCTACCTATCAAGAACACAGACGTACCGTATTGTGTTGGTAGGCATAGAGTTATTTACAGCAATTTTCAGGTAAATAAACCACAGTCGTAGGGGCGAACGGCTGTTCGCCCTTATCAACAGTGTGGTTCAATTAGGTGAAAACTGCTGTAATTAAAAGAATTTAGTCCTCAAAAGATGGAGAGCTAAAAATAGGACGTAAAATTTCGTAACATTCTTGACATTACCCGACAATTGAAATACAGATACCCGACTTTTTTAAGAAGTCGGGTATCTTCTTTTTCACGAATGCTGACTAACTAACTTGAGCAAGTTGTTGTTGGTTGAGGTAGTAGTAATGACCCCTTTTAGCAATTAAATCGTCGTGAGTACCGCTTTCGACTAATATGCCGCGATCTAGAACCAGAATGAGATCGGCGTTGCGGACAGTAGAAAGACGATGAGCAATAATCAGACTGGTACGCCCAACCAGTATTGTTTTCAGGTTGTTTTGAATGATGCGTTCAGACTCAGAATCGAGGTGACTAGTGGCTTCATCAAAAATGATTAAGCGGGGATTACCAAGTAAAGCACGGGCGATCGTCAAGCGTTGGCGTTGTCCACCCGATAGCATTCCGCCGCCTTCACCGATTTGAGTTTCGTAACCCAAAGGTTGTTGTCGAATAAAGTCATCGGCTCCAGCCAGTCGCGCTGCCTCTACAATCTCTTCAGTGGAAGCTTCTGGATGAGCGATGCTGATGTTTTCCAGAATGGTACCGCCAAACAAAAAGGAATCTTGATCGACAACACCAACTTGAGAACGTAGCGATCGCAGGGAAATGTTCATTACATCTAAACCGTCAATCAAGACTTTACCCTCAGTAGGAGGATACAAGCCCAAAATCAACTTAGAGAGAGTTGTTTTCCCAGAACCACTCCGCCCCACCACTGCTACAGTTTGTTCGGGTTGGATTTCAAAGCTCAGATTTTCCAGGACATTTGTCTCGCTTTCTGGGTGATAGCGGAAAGTCACATTATCAAAGCGAATGTTGCCGCGAAAAGTGCGTAGGGACTGGCGGGGTTTATTGTGTAAATCTTCTTCTGGTTCGGCATCGAGAACATCATTAATCCGTTCGGTGGAAATAATAATTTCCTGTAGTTGATTCCACAGTGCCGCCAGTCGCTGGAAAGGGCTGAGGACATTGCCCAACAACATATTAAAGGCAACTAATTGTCCAATAGTCAGTTGGTTCTGGATCACCAACCATGCTCCGTACCAGAGCAATCCTGTGTTAATCAACAATTGGATGAGGGAACTGATGATTTGCAAGCGGTTGCTAATCACCTGTGCAGTAAAGCCTTTTTTGATTAACTTATTGAGCAGTTCTTCCCAATGCCAGCGTACCGTCTGCTCAATCGCCATTGAGCGGATAGATCGAATTCCTGTGAGAGATTGAATGAGATAGCTGTTTTCTTCGGCTCCAGCACTAAAAATTTCTCTAGAGATGCGACGCAATATACTTGTGCTAGCCAGCGCCAAGATAAAGAATGGCGGGACAACCATGAGTACTAGCACTGCCAATTGCCAGCTGTAAGAGAACATTAATCCTAGATAGATTACCAATGTCAACAGATCGAGTATGACTGACAGTGCTTCGCCAGTCAGAAAACGTTGAATTTTCTGATTTTCTTGGATCCGAGAAACGATGTCACCAACATAACGCGACTCGAAATACGAGAGAGGTAACTGGAAGGTATGTTTCAGAAAACCTACCAGTAACGAGACGCTGACGCGATTAGCGGTGTGATCTAACAGATATTGCCGCACTGCATTGATCACAATGCGGAACAGTCCAAAAATCAGTAACCCGAAACCGACGGCATTTAAAGTCGGGATACTACCCTGCACAATCACCCGATCTAAGAGCAGTTGGGTGAATAGGGGCGTAACCAATCCAAAAATTTGAATTAAAAACGAAGCGACGAATATTTCTGTCAATACCCGAAAGTGCGGTCTGATGATCTCAAAAAACTTCCAGAAACCTGTCCCCTCTTCTTGGGTTTCAAACAGCATCCCTGTCGGTTGTATTAATAAAGCATAACCGGTCCAATCGGCGTTGAATTCGGCTCTTGTCAAGCTGCGTTGACCGATGGCAGGATCGCCGACAATGACTCGCTTATCGTTGATTTCATAGACAACAATAAAGTGTTTGCCTTCCCAGTGGGCGATCGCAGGCAGAGGTTGTTGTGCTAATTTATCGAGACTGGCTTTCACCGGACGAGTCCCAAAGCCAATACTTTCTGCTGCTGCTGCTAAAGCACGCATAGATACGCCACTGCGGCTGACATTGGTCATATCCCGCAGCCGATTTAAACTAAAGTGCTTACCCCAGTAGCGACCAACCATTACCAGACATGCGATACCGCAGTCAGAAGCGCTTTGTTGAGCATAGAATGGAAAAGTCTTAGAGAGGCGTCCCAACCAATGCCCGACTCGGACTTTTGGACTGGGAAAGTAAGGACGCGATTTTGATTGCTTTTGTTTTGACGCCGGATCTCTTTGGGGAAAGGGAATGACATTTTGGGAGGAGGCACGTTCTGGTCTAGGCTTGTTAGAGCCAGTCTGACGGTTGTTAATCTCAACTGCGTGTTCTTGGGAGTCAACAGATGCCAGTTGCGGAAAGCACTCTACTGCACTTAGCCAACTTGCATCTTTGAGGATATAAACGGTTGTTGGTTGCGTAGCCTGCCAACTCCCCTTTTTTGGGTTAGAGAATATTTTGCCTATTGTTAAAGAGTTGCCTTCAGAATGTACCAGTTGACCTCGACGCAGTAGCAATAGCTTAGTATCTTTCGGTAAAGACGCTTCGCCAATTTTATCGATATTGTGCTTTTCAAACAAAGATAAGGTTTTACCAAGACCCTCAAGATCGGATGTACTGCCAGGAAGTTCCGCATTTTGGCAATAGAATAGGAGTAGATCCCATATTTCGGCTTGCAAGTGCAGGCGATCGCTGATTTGGGGGTATTTAGTGATCAGACTCTGCAATGCCTCTTCCTTAAGATAGCAAAGCTTTAAGTTTGCTGATGCCCTGGCAACGTAGGGTATAAAGTCTTCTTTGGAAAACAGAGTTAGATAGCCGAATGATGATCCACTCGTTAGAGTCGTGATCAAGTTCTCAGAAATATCCAGCAACCTGACTTTACCAGCAAGGATGATGTAAATACCTGGACTTGCATCTACTGACTGCCAGAACTGTTTAGCTGGTGGTGGTTCTACGATTTCCGCATTAACGACGCAGTTTTGTAAATCTGTTTCTGAAAGCGTCTCACCCAGAGTCGTGGCGAGTTGTCGCATCAGCTGAGCTTGTGAAAACACTGATGGCATTCCCTTCCCTCCAACAGAGAATTTATTGATCGGTCTAGATTTATCATGTACCCGAAAATTTAGGAGTCAGGACACCAGACAATTCTGTACGACTAGCAGATTACTCTTAGTAACGGTATAGACCTCGAAGTTCTACTTACCCGTGGGACCATTGTTGTAATTTTAATCCTGAATGGTCCAAAATTTTGTCCTTTTAAAAACCCAGACTTTTTTACGTGGGTTGCTTCTAACTCCTGTCTCAATGATTCTTGCTTTGTATCTCGTATCTATTAAGTTGTCATAACTCGAATAATTTGTCATAATATATCGCCAGTTGGCATCAACTGTAAAACGTGAACGTATGCGTCTTATGCGGCTGTTGCTGAAATCCCGGCCAAGGTTTCACAGCTGCATAGCTAGTTAGCCGAATAGGCTGACTAAGCAATTACCTGATGTATAACTGCCCCCTAATATACCCTCTTAGTTTTTTCCTATCTAAGAGGGATATGTCTGGGGTTGTCTATAGTTCTTAATTGCCCTATCCATTTCTATCACTTTCGCCATAGGAAAAAAATCAAACCTCCCCCACATCAAGTTTTACCTACAAAGATTAATTAAATTACTTTTCACTCGTTGGCGATCAGTTTTGCTGCTGCCCTTTAGACGATTGCTAATCTTCTCATCAAATCTGATTTTTATCATTTAGCCTCTATTTTTATCTCGCCCGAGTGATAAAAGAGGGCTATTCCAGACAATAAACTAGTAGTGTCAAGCAATTTGCTTGATTAGAAAGGGATGTGCAATTTTTCGACTCAGTAAAATTTTTATTTCGGATTTGCCTACCAAGTTCCTGATCTGCGTAGTTCTCTAAATATGGATGGTAGTTTCCAAAAAAAATATATGAAACTTGGCTGTTTCGCCACTGATAAACAGTTGCTTTTAGTAAAGTTATAATACATTTCAATCACCGATGACTCCCTAATTTAAATGGCTTGTCTTCAATGCCACGTTAGTATCTTATCATTATTTAAACACTCGTCAAATTAAATTATACAAGTTTTTTAACTTTTGCCGAAACCTGTCAATCCTGTTAAGTAGGGCAGGTTATGGGGTTTGATGTTTGTTAAATTTGCTTTCATGCAAACTTTTTTTTACAGAAAAATAAAAATATATCTCGATAAAAACTGCAATCATGTCACATTTCCATACAATTAATCCTTTTGAAAATAAAAAATTTCAGCCTTCAGAAACTCTGGAAGAACGTGAAGGCAGGAGTTGTGTACACCATGTTTTACCCTAATATTCATAATTTATATAGTGATTTTAGATATAGTTTGTCAATCTTTTTATGAGGAACTCCATAAACTTTTATAAATTCTTCATAGTATCTTTAAATTCTCAGGAGAGTTTAAGCTCGATTTTATCCAAGTTATTTTTGCTAGCTACGACTTTTCAACAGTTTTCCACGATGATCAGTAGCACTTTTTCCAATATCAGAAACACCACCTTTGATTTTATGTCTCTTCAGAAGTAGGTCTCTTTTTCAAAAATTAAATACTCGTCCTATAGCCTCGGCGTTTGCTGCAAATGGACAAAGTCGAGTTTAGAGGATGTTTTAAAAGTCCCAAAAGGCAAAATTTTGCAGTTATGCACTCTCGTTAAGTGCGGCGCAAAATCAAGGCTTTAGCCATGTAATGAGATACTTGTCTATATTGACTGCAAAAGTTAATAACATCCTAAAAACATCTTACTAGTAATACATATAAAAGTGAGAGCATTATGTCCTAAAAGACCAAAAAAACTCAAGGAATTATGTCCTGAAAACTAAAAACAAAATTGATACTTTTTGAGGAGTTTATGATACTTTAATAGATACAAGCTTGTTAGGTAATGTTTCGGTTTATTAAACGCTATTAGCGTTTAATAAATAAGTCATTAGATAAGCAAGTTATCAATTAACAACAAGGAGAAAAATCATGAATATTTCTGACCTCAACTATCTCGAAGAGATCAAAGAAGAAGAGAAATTAGGTACAGTTGTCGGGGGATGGTTCGGCGGCGGTGGCCTTCTTGGTGGTCTTTTTGGCTTTCTGTTTGGTGGTTCTAGTTATAATCAACAGCCCACGACAGTTGTCAATAATTATATCACCGTCGAGAATGGCAGTTCAAGCACCAGTAGTTCTGGCTCAAGTGCTGGCGCATCTGCAGGCACACCTTCAGGCTCATCTCATAAATAATTGTGCTGTAAATGTCTTGATCTGATTAATAAGGAGACGGTAAAAAGTCTCCTAAGTCATTGTGACTTGCCCCTGTCATATAGCACCTAGTAAACCAATTTGCTAAGTGCGACGTGAAGGGGCTACAAAAATAAAGATGAACAAACGCGCTATTAAACAAATTTTTTATAAAATTAAGCAAATAGACACTCTACCTCTGCAACTAACCACTGTCGAAACATATTATCAAGAATTTCTTTATACCTCTGTTGTGTTAATTCGGCTGGGATAAAATCCTCCACAATAAAAAGATGGTATCCTTGATCAGAGTTAAGGGGACCAATCAACTGTTTCGGTGGTGTACTGAAGACGACAGCAGCAATATCGGGTTGAAGATCACAACGGTATATTTTTCCTTCGTAGCCACACCTATATCTGCGGCTGTCATCTAGATCATAAAGGTGAACTGCATCATAAAAACTAATTTCGCCTTCTTCAATCTGATAATAAATTTCTTGGGCAAGCTTTTCAGAAGAGACAATCATTTGATAGAGGATGACTTGCTCAAACTCCAGATGATTTTGGACAAAAAACTTCTTGACTTCTTCAGCAAAAAGTGCATCAGCTAATTTCTGCGTTAATAGATAGTTGCGTATTCCTACTTCCCAATCATAAGGGCTAACCAACTGATCTGCTAACCATGCGATTGTATCTGTAGCCTTTTCCAAACGCTTTTCTTGACGTTGGTTGTTAGCCTCAACTTGAATTTCTTCAGTTGTCACAGTTATTTCTCTTTGCTGAGCAGCGCTAGATATCACCCTTTGAAACAAAATTTTTTGACATACTTCCTTAAATTTCATTTCATTTTTAAGAAAGGTTACAATTGCTTCTGGATCAATAACCATTTTCGAGATGTCACTCATTACTTTCGGTAAGACGGCATTTAAACAAAGTAGGTAAGCATTCGACATTCATATTATATTCGGTAAATAACTTATAAATAAAAGATAGGTTTGTCGTTGTGCTTTAGCACTCTGTTGAGTGTTAAGAGC